>JACDBE010000063.1 GCA_013695075.1 Acidimicrobiia bacterium | reverse complement strand
TTCGGACTGAACTTCGGCGTGGCAGCCCCCACCGCCGGCCAGCGCCGGGGCGGCGAGCACCAGGGCGATCAGCACAGTGCCGAGAACCAGGCTGATACGACGCATGAGGGATCCTCCTGTGGGTGTCGACATCCTTACACCACCCCGGGGCGGGAGGTTCCCGTCGCCCCCGGCAACACCGCGTTCAGCGGATGACGGGGAGCACGGCGGCGGTGGCGGGGCGGCCGGCGAGCAGCCGGGCCAGGTCGGCGCCGTGGCCGCGGCGCATGGCGACCTCGGTGAGCAGGAGCACGGTGTCGGCCAGTGCCGCCGCCGGTGGATCCCAGTCGACGTCGAGAGCAGCCGCCAGGTCGAGCCCGTGCAGCACCAACTCCATCACCCGAGTGCGCAGATAGTCGTCGATGCGGATCGACTCCCATGCGGTGGGGATGACGGTATCGGGGTCGACGGTGTCGAGCCGGACGACCACCCGGGCGAATGTGGCGGCGAACACTGCTGCCGGGTCGTCACCAAGAGCTGCCGACTCCTCCCGTCCCCGGGCCGCCACCGCGGCGTCGGTGCCGCCAGGGTCGTCGTCGCGGGCACCGAGATAGCGGGTGACGTAGGCGGCGGCGTCTTCCAGATGCGGCCCGTCGACCGGTGCCGCCTCCAGATAGCGTTCGACCGTGGTCAGCGCCCGCAATGTATGGCCCGCCAGCTCCACCACCGTCCATTCCCCGAGACCAGGGGCGGCGGGATCGTCGATGGCAGCGACCAGGGAGGTGACGGCTCGGGCTGCCTCGGCGTAGGCGGCGATCTGATCGGCCCAGGAGTGGGTGGGCATGGGGACATTGTGGCCGGCGCCGGCCAGGACCCCGACGCCCCGGGTTCCAACGAGGCAGAGGCCCCCGAAGGGGCCCCTGCGTTATTGGTTTGGTCGTCGGCCGATCAGCCGGCGACGGTCGTCGTCGTCAACGGCAGCGTTGTCGTCACGCCGTCCGGGTCGGTGTCGGTGTCGTCGTCATCGCCGCAGGCGGCTGCACCCAGGGAGAGGGCGAGCAGACCGGCAAGCAGCAGGCTTGTTGTCTTACGCTTGATCACGAGGCGGGGGAACCTCCTGTGTCATGGAGACGGGCTGACCCGTCTCACCAGCCGGGGACCTTACCCGTGCCAGGGGGCGCCGCAAACTTGAGACCGGTCCGATCTCGATCCCGGCAAGG
The DNA here is from genome assembly GCA_013695075.1 of Acidimicrobiia bacterium. Classification (GTDB taxonomy): domain Bacteria; phylum Actinomycetota; class Acidimicrobiia; order Spongiisociales; family UBA5794; genus JACDBE01. The sequence goes on along the minus strand of JACDBE010000063.1, from coordinate 3,299 downwards.
GCTTCCAGCGCCTTGACAAGGGCGTGGTTCCCCTCGCCACCAAGCCCCCGGGCCTGCAGGGTGCGGTACAGCTGGTACACCAGGGCAGTGGCCGGGACCGGTACCCCCAGGTCATCGGCGGCCTCCAATGCCAGCCGCAGGTCCTTCTGCTGCAGGTCGATGGTGAAACCTAGAGCCCAGTCGCGCCGGATCATCTGCGGTCCACGGTTGAGCAGCATCCACGAGGAGGCAGCGCCACCGCCGACGGCATCGAGGGTGCGCTCCAGGTCGAGACCGGCGGCCTCGGCCAGCAGCAGCGCCTCGGAGGCGGCCAGCTGGTTCACCACCACCAGCACCTGGTTGACGATCTTGGCAAGCTGGCCCGATCCGATGGGGCCGACATGGGTGATGGTGCTGGCATACGCCTCCATCAGGGGGCGAGCCCTGGCGACATCGCCGGGTTCGCCGCCCACCATCACCGACAGGGTGCCCCGCTGGGCGCCTTCGGAGCCGCCGCTCACCGGGGCGTCGAGCATTTGCCCGCCGGCATCGGCGACCAGGCCTGCCAGCCGCCGGGTTTCGGCCGGGCTGATGGTGGAATGGTCCACCACCAGCGTCCCCGGGGTCATGCCATCGAGGACGCCCTGCGCACCGCTCAGCACCTCGGTGACGTCGGGGGTGTCGGAGACGCACACCATCACCACCTCGGCGGCAGCCGCCACCTCCGCCGGGCTGCCCGCTGACTCTGCGCCGGCATCTACGAGGGGCTGCACCCGATGGGACGATCGATTCCACACCGTGACCCGGTGGCCGGCGGCGAGGAGATGGCCCGCCATCGGTCCTCCCATCGTCCCCAGCCCGATGAAGCCCACCCGCCCCCGGTCACCGGTCATGGCCACCGTCGGCGTAGGCCGCCAGGATACGATCGCTGGCCTGGGGCCACGCCTGCAGCGCCCACGGGCCGAAGCGGCGATCGGTCAGCGCCACGGTGGCCAGGCCAGCAACCGGGTCGACCCAGAGGAAGGTCCCGGAACCGCCGAAGTGACCGAACGTTCGCCCGGAGTTGGTAGTCCCGGTCCAGTGGAGCTGCTTGTCGCCACGGATCTCAAAGGTCAGCCCCCAGGGGCAGGGGTCGTAGTGGCGAACCCCGGGCACCACCCCGGCCAGCTCCGGGAACTGGGCGGTGGTGGCCGTCGCCAGCGTCCGCGGCGACACCAGGGTCGGCGCCAGCAGCTCCCGGGCGAAGGCGAGCAGATCACGGGTCGAGCTGTGGACGCCGTGGGCCGGGCTGCCCACCAACTTGGTAGACGTCATGGCAAGCGGCTGCAGCACTCCCTCGGTCAGGTATTCGACGAACGGCATCCCGGCCTTGGAGGCCAGGTGATCGGCGAACCAATCAATGCCAGGGTTGGAGTAGAGGCGCCTGGTTCCTGGCGGTGACCGAGGGCGGTCCTCCTCGAAACCGAGCCCTGAGGCGTGGGCCAGCAGGTGGCGCACGGTGGACCCGGGTGGACCCGACGGTTCGTCGAGAGCGATGGTGCCTTCCTCGATGGCCACCAGCCCGGCCAGACCGACCACGATCTTGCTCACCGAGGCGATGCCGATCACCCAGTCGAGGTCACCGGTGGCGCCGCGGGTATTGTCGGCATCGCTGACGGCCAGCGCCACCGACCCCACCGGCCAGTCGGCGACAAGGGGGTGCAGATCGTCCACGGCGGGCACGGTAGTTCGTGCCACCGCCTCCTCGACTCGACACCGGCGGTCGCTCAGGGGGTCGGGTCATAGACGTCCGGGATCTTGTCGGCGTCGGTATCGAGGGTCTCGGCCTCATGGATCCTCCGGTAGACGGCGTTGCGGCGCCGCACGACGATGGCGGCGAGCAATGCCGAGGTCAGCGAGGCGAGCAGCACGGCGAGACGGACGCGGTCGATGCGCTCGCCGCTCGACCCGAAGGCCAGCTCACCTATCAGCAGTGAGACTGTGAACCCGATACCGGCGAGCAGCGATACTCCCACCAGGTCGGTCCAGGTGAGGTCGTCGTCGAGTTGAGCCCCGGTGAACCGGGCCACCGCATAGGTGGTGCCGAGCACACCGAGCAGCTTGCCCACCACCAGTCCGACCATGACACCGATGGCGACCCGATCGTCGAGCAGCTCGCCAAGCCCGCCGCTCCCGGCCAGGGAGACTCCGGAGGCGAAGAAGGCGAACACCGGGACGGCGACCCCAGCGGAGACCGGTCGCCACAGGTGCTCGAGACGCTCGATCAGCCGCTGGCCATCCCCTCCGATCAGGGGGACGGCGACCCCGAGCAGGACCCCGGCGATGGTGGCGTGGACGCCGGATTCGTGCATCAGCACCCAGGCGGCGACGCCGAGCGGGATCGACAGCCACCAGGCCGACCAGCGCCACCGCACCAGCCAGGCGAACAGGGCGACGCATCCCAGCGACCCGGCCAGAGACACCAGGTCGAGGGTGTCGGTGTAGATCAGGGCGATGATGGTGATGGCGATCAGGTCGTCGACCACCGCCAGGGTGAGCAGGAACGAGCGCAGGCCGCTGGGGAGGTGGCTCCCCAGCACGGCGAGCACGGCCAGGGCGAAGGCGATGTCGGTAGCGGTGGGAATCGCCCACCCCCGCAGGGCATCGCCCCCGGTGCCCAGGTTGATCAGGACGAAGAGCAACGCCGGCATCGCCATCCCCCCGAGGGCGGCGGCGACGGGCACCGCCGCCCGCCTCGGGTGGCGCAGGTCCCCGGCGACGAACTCCCGTTTGAGCTCGAGGCCGACCACGAAGAAGAAGACGGCGAGCAGGCCGTCCGCAGCCCACGTGGCCAGATCGAGATCGAGATGCAGGGACTCGGGTCCGGTCACCGTGGTGCGCAGCGTCTCGTATGCCTCCCGCCACGGCGAGTTGGCCCAGGCCATGGCCACGGCGACCGCCACGACCAGCAGGAGACCGCCCGCGGCCTCGGTGCGGAGGATGTCGGCGAGGAACCGCGCCTCCGGCCAGGACTCGGGGCGCCGGAACAGGGGGCGCGGGCGCTGGTTCATCCAGTCCTTCCACGGGCGAGGGTCATCGTACCCGGATGCCCGTCGGCGTAGGTGCCGGCGAGATGGTCGTTCACTCTTGCAAACGCAAGGTTCAAAGCTATATTCTCTAGCAGATGAGAACCCAGTATCGCCCCGGCCAGGTGGCCGAACTGCTCGGGGTCAGCGCCGACACGGTGCGGCGTTGGGCCGACAGCGGCAAGCTCGCCATGACACGCTCCAGCGGTGGGCAGCGGGTGATCGAGGGTGCCGACCTGGCCCGCCTCCTAGTGG
>JACDBE010000050.1 GCA_013695075.1 Acidimicrobiia bacterium | reverse complement strand
ATCGGTCACTCCGAACCGCATCCAGCACGTCGGCATTCCGTTTTCACGTCCCGTTCACTTCACAGCGACCCGCCCGCAGGGCACGATCAGGGCATGAAGATCCTGCTCGCCGAGGACGACCCGGTGGTGGGTGACGCCGTGGAGCACGCCCTGCGCAGTGTCCACCACTCGGTGAGGCGCACCACCGGTGTGGCCGATACCGTCGGTCTGGTCGGCGACGGGGTGGCCGACGTCGTGGTGCTCGACATCCAGCTCGACGACGGGAGCGCCTGGGACGTGCTCGACCGCATCGCCGTCCCCCATCCTCCGTTCCGGGTGTGCCTCATCAGCGCCACCGACCTGGCCCCGCAGCTGCGTTGGTCGTATATCCCCGTCTTCCGCAAGCCGCTCGACCAGGACAGGTTGGCCACCGCTATCGGCGAGGCGGTGACCTTCAGCGGCAGCGAGGATGATCCCGGGTTGGTGGTACGACCTGCGGTGTCCTGGCTGGAGCGCGTCCCCGGCCGGATCACCCAGGTGCTACACAACCAGACCGGCCTGGCGGTGAAGGCGGTGCTGGCCCCCGAACCGGGGGTGGCGGTGACCAGCGTGCCCTTCCACCTCGGGGTCAGGGCACGGATCGACGCCTGAGCTGTCCGACCAGGGCGCACCTCCTGAGGCCTCGCCCCGGGCGGGCGGCTCTCATTCGATTCTCAGGCTTCTTTCAGCCAGGGCATAGCCGGCGGGATGAGAGTTTCACCATGGCCGATGACCGAACCACCCAAGTCGTGATCATCGGAGGAGGGCCGGCTGGTTCGGCCGTGGCGTTGCAGCTGCTCGACCGCGGCATCTCGCCGATAATCGTCGAGCGGGAGGAGTTCCCGAGGTTCCACATCGGCGAGTCGATGACCGGGGAGTGCGGCGGGATCGTCCGCAGGCTCGGCTTTGGGGAGGAGATGAAGGCCGCCCGGCACCCGGTCAAGCACGGGGTCACCGTGTTCGGGACCAGAGGGAACCCCGACTGGTGGGTGCCGATGAGCCGGCGCGACGAGCTCGGTCTGCACAACCACCCCACCTGGCAGGTGCGCCGTTCCACGTTCGACACGATGCTGCTCGATGCTGCCGTGGCCAAGGGCGCCGAGTTGATCCACGGCCGGGTCACCGACCCGATCGTCGACGAGGGCGTGGTCACCGGCGTGATGGTGGACACGGCCGGGGGGTCCACCATCACCATCTCGGCCGACCTCACCCTGGACTGCTCCGGCCAGGCGAGCTTCCTGGCCAATAAGAAGGTGACCGGTCCCAAGTACCTGGGGTCGTACGACAAGCAGATCGCCATGTTCTCGCAGGTCACCGACTATCAGCGGGACCATGGTGAGGGCGTGAACGAGCAGCCGGGCAACACCCACATCTTCTACACCAAGAAGTACCACTGGGCGTGGGCGATCCCCATCGACGACGAGGTCACCAGCGTCGGGATCGTCACCCCGGCCGCCTACTTCAAGGAGAAGGGCGAGTCCCGCGACGACTACGTGCGGCGGGAGATCCACGAGCTCAACAAGGGCCTGGCGGACCGGGTGCCCAAGGGCGAGCTGATCGAGCCGGTCCACACTGTGCCCAACTACTCGTTCCAGGTACGCAAGTTCGCCGGTCCCGGCTACATCTGCGTCGGCGACTCCCACCGGTTCGTCGACCCGATCTTCTCGTTCGGGCTGTTCGTCGCTCTGTGCGAGTCCGAGATGGTGATGGATCCCATCGTCGGTTGGCTCGACGGTGCGGGCCGGGACGACGACAACCCGTTCCACGACTACATGGTCGCCGTGGAGAAGGGCATCGACATCCTCGAGGACATGATCGACACCTTTTGGGAGAACCCGCTGGCGTTCGCCTTCCTGGTGCACAACCGGTACCGGGACCCCCTCACCGACATCTTCTCCGGGCGCATCTACGAGCACATGCCCCGCGACGACAACTACGACGTTGCCCTCGCCGACTTCCGCAGACTGCTCAAGCGGGAGCGCGCCTACGACGAGGAGGGCCTGTATTCGGTCCCGATCGGGTCGCGCTACCACCCCGAGCGGGCACCGCTGTGGAACTCGACGCTCAGCGACGTCGGGTCAACCGAGAGCTGGCTGCGCGAGGCCCACGACGCCGCTCGCTGACTCGTCGGCCCGTGGACCAGGCGGTGTAGGAGCCCTCTCGTTGGCCCTGCGGTGTGATTCTTTAGGACGCGACCAGACACCGCGAGACCCACGACTTTTCATATCTCTCCCCGGGTGAGCCCCTAGGTTGGACCTGGGGAAAGGTGGGAAAGGAGGGGTTAACCTGGGGAAGGTGGGAAAGATGGCCTGGTGGGCTGTGTTCAGCCCCGTTTGAGCCGAACGCAGCGCCGCTTACTGCTCGACGGTCTGCCGTGCCGTAGATGACGTGTACCACCCCGGAGTTGTCTCCCCATTGAGGTCCTCGTACGGTGCACCCACCGCCAGGTCGTGGAACCCGTCGCCGTTGAAGTCTGCCCGCACCCGGGCACTGCCCTCGGGGGTGCCGGGACCCGCCACCGCGGCGGGAACCAGACCCACCACCCAAACCGCCACCGCCAATGCCAGCGCCAAACGTCGGTTGGCCACCTTCGAGCGGGAACGCGTCAAGTGAACCCCTTGTCCCGTCACTGAACTTGTCAGATACAATATACTATCAGCATATTCACTTGGTCAACGGTTACACCACCTGAGCAACGCCATGGTCCTCAGATACACAACCTTCGGCGTCGTTCGCGCACCCCTGGTG
>JACDBE010000011.1 GCA_013695075.1 Acidimicrobiia bacterium | reverse complement strand
TGATCGTGGCGCTCGGCTTCCGGACACCGGACGAGCCGGAGGAGGAGCAGGCGGACGTGAGCACCGACATGGACATGGCCACCGGCGAGCTGCTGCCGTACCCGTCGGCCCCGGTGCTGGCGGGACGGGGCGGTTCCCCCTCCCGCTGACCGATCAGCGGCTCTACGCATGAAGCATGGTTGGCGGCCTCGTATTCGTGCGGTGGGTTGAAGGTGCCATTCGCTGCCGTGGCGGGCGGAGGAGGCGACGGCGGTAGTTGGTGTGGTTAGTGACCCGTGGGCGTTAGGCGAAGACCTGGTCGCCCAGCGGTTGACGGCGCCAGCGAGTCGGGTCAGTTCGGGGATGTCGGCGGCGCACCACAGGTAGAAGGCGATCACCGCCTGCGTGCGTGGGGCTCGCCGGCGGCGGCGAACATCTCGCGTAGGACTTCCTTAACGATGCAGCAGGCGGAGACTTCCCCGCCGGGTGAAACGGATCAAACGAGTCGGCTTTGAGTTCCGACGATTCCGCAACTACCGGATCCGCGCCCTGCTCTACGCCGGCAAGCCTAACTGGAACCTCATCGCCACCCTCACCCCCGCCACAATTCGCTGAGCCCATCTACCGCGGTATCGCCCATTGCATCGATGCCTATCCGATTACAGCATAAGGCAACGGCATAGATCCGGGAGAGCCGGATGCCCTAGAAGGCGCATGCCCGATTCGGGAGACGGCCCGGAGAAGCCCTCCGCGAAAGAGAGGCAGGACGCTCGGGGCCGATCTCACTTGAACAACGCCAAGACGAGTGCTGCGGTCGGGTCAGGGTCCAGAACGAGACGATGGGAAAGGCACATGAACGCCTCGACGAGCGGCAACGACAAGCTGGTCGGTCTGCTGCGTGTCGGTGACCCGAAGGGGGGAGGTCAAGATAGCGTGGCACGCAAAGGAAATTGGGCTCTTCTACCAGATCACCGACTACGCTCTCGCAGGCGAGTTCGTCAACCCCGCCAAATGCCGAGACGTGCGTCTTAATCGCGCATGGTCGAACACCCGGACGCCGCGGTCATGGCACTCGCAACACCCTCACCGGGTCGCGGTGCGCAGCGATGACGGCGGGGACCACGGCGGCGGCTGCGGTGGCGACCACGGCGAGGACACCAACGGCCACGGCAAAGGTCAGCGATGGTCCCAGGTCCTGTCGCCACAGGGCAACCGCGGTGGCAACGGCGACGCCGAACAGGGTCCCGATCATCGCCACCAGCATGTTCTGGACGGTGACCAGGGTGACGATGGCGGTGCGGGTGGCCCCCAGGGCCCGTCGCCGCCCGAAGTCCTGGCGTTGTAGGGTGACCGACCCGTACACGGTCAGCCCGACGAGGACCAGACCGGCGCCGAGGATCAGCAGCACCAGGTTGCGGCCGTAGCGGCCCAGTTCACCGGCAACGGCGGCGCGTACGTCGGCCAACGTCTCGGAGGTGGTGACGGATACGGAGGTGGCGTCCTCGGCGTCGAGCAGGCGCCGTGCCGCCACCGCCACCGCCGCCACCTGGGAGGGCTGGTCGACGACGATGTGGATCGACCGCAACGGGCCGGTGGTGTCGTCGGGTGCCGGGGCGGCCACCATCCCGGTGTCGAGGAACCCCAGCGGCCCGTCACCGTCGATGATGCCGACCACCGCCAGTTGGTCGCCGCCCAGCTCCACGCCCCCGATCCCGTGCTCGAAACCGAGGGTGGCGGCGGCGGCGACCCCCACCAGCGCCTCACCCGGTGCGGGGGCCCTTCCGTTGACCGTAACCGGCCCTTCGGGAAGGTCCCCGTACAGCGTCCGCACCGCCACCGGCGCTCCCCCACCGCCAAGCCAGCTGTTCTCACCGTCGGAGGCATAACCGAGACCGATCACCCATTCCACCCCGGCAACGGCCCCCACCCGGTCGACCACCTGGGGGCGCAGCATGGCGGTGCCCTGGTCGTCGGTGATGACGATGCTGCGGGTCCCCGCCTCGTCGATCCGTGACAGCACGTCGTTTTCGGCGGCGACGGTCTGACCGGTGGTCAACAAGATGACGGCACCCACCGCGGCCACGATGGCGCCGACCAGCACCGTGGCCACCGGGCGAGCCACCGCAATCCGGGCGGCTTCGCCCACCAGCCGTAGCCCGCCCACCGGTTCAGAGGGCAAGGACATGTTCCGCCGCATCGGCTACGTCGGGATCGTGACTGGCGATGATCACCGTCGCCCCCGCATCGGCGGTGTCCCGCAGGGCGGCGATGACCACAGCCGCCGAGTCGGTGTCGAGGTTTCCGGTGGGTTCGTCGGCGACGATCACCTTCGGGTCCTTGATCAACGCCCGGCACAGCCCGACGCGTTGCGCCTGACCCCCCGACACCTCCCCGGGTCGATGATCATCCCGCAAGACCACCCCCAGATCTGCCAGCAGCCGATGGGCTCGCATCTTGGCGTCGCCGCGGCGCAACCCGGCGTACAGGGCCCCCTCCAACACGTTGTCGATCACCGGTCGGCTGGCATCCAAGGAGGCATCCTGGAACACGAACCCGATCTGCTGAGCCCGGATCTGGGAGCGGACCCGATCCGACACCGTCGACACGTCCCGATCCCCGAAACGGATCACCCCCACAGAAGGGGTCAACAACAGGCCGATCAGATACAACAGGGTCGATTTGCCCGACCCCGACGCCCCGGTCACCGCCGTCACCGACCCGGCGTCGAACACGTGGCTCAGCCCACCGAACAGGACGTCGCCGCCCCGACGGTACCGGTGAGCCAATCCCGCAACGGTGATCATCATGTGGTTTCGGTCACCGGCAACCGGATCACCACGCCAACCTCCAATCCGTCAACCACCGCCAACCCGTCGCTGGCCGCAACGATCGACACCGCGATCGGTGACCCGTCGGTGCTCGTGACCGAGGTGGCCCC
>JACDBE010000385.1 GCA_013695075.1 Acidimicrobiia bacterium | reverse complement strand
CTGCTCGACATCGACGCCGAGTACATCGAGCTCCTCAACACCGATACCTCGCTGGCGGCACGCTACGACCTGAGCGACGTCACCACCGAGGACATGACCCCGGCACCCATCCCCTCCTGGCTGGCCGGTGTCGCCGGTCTGCTGCTGGGGGCCCTGGTGGGGCTGGGTGGATCGCTGTTCGGCAGCCGCCTCAAGGGCACGGTGTGGGTGCCCGGCGACATGGAGGCGACCCCACTGCTGGCCGAGGTGCCGCCGCGTGGCGCCCTGCTACGCCGCGGCGGTGCCGCCCGGGTGAAGGGCATCCAGGCGGTGCGCTCCGCGGTGCTCGGCATCGCCCACCTGGGGGAGCCTACGACCATCGGCTTCACCGGTCTGGGCACCTCCGACGACGCGGTGAGCGATCTTGTCCTCGAGGTGGGCAACGGCCTGGCCGGGGTGGGGCGTTCGGTGCTGCTGGTCGACGGTCAGATCGGCGCCAACGCAGTGCACCGCGAACTGATGACTCGGGGGAGCACCCTTGGCGACCTCGACACCCACAGCACCGACGACACCAGCGTGGCGCTTGGGGTGGTGAGCGTCATCGACAAGTGCGCCGAGATCTCTCCCAACCTGTGGATCCTTCCCGGCGATCCGGCCACCACCGACCCGGTGGATGTGCTCGCCAGCAAGGCGTTCCGCGAGCTCACCGAGCAGGCGGCGCGGCGGTTCGACGTGGTCATGGTGGTGGGACCCTCAGCGCTGTCCCCGTTCGCCTACGTGATGGCGGGCACGGTGTCGGCATACATCATCGTGGCCACCGTCGGCAAGACCCGCCGGCCGCAGGTGGAGCTGCTCGCCAGCCAGTTCTCCGGCAGCCGGAGCCGGCTGGTGGGGGTGGTGCTGCTCGGTGCCAAGGGCCGCGGCGGGTACCAGCCGGCCAGCACCATCGGTGCCGGGCTCGGCCCCACCACCGCCGACGAAGGCGGCGACATCACCGAACCGGGTGACGTCGGTCTGCTACAGCGTCTCGGTGGGTCATTGGCCGCAATGGGCGGCGACGACGACGACCGCTGACCCGAGCGGAAGAGGACGTGTGACGCGCCGGCTGCGGCACGAGGCTGCCGACCGCCTGAAGACGGTGACCCCGCTGCGTTGGCGGCGCAAGGTATCCCGGCTGCGGCTGGCGGGGCGCACCCGCAGCGGACGCTTCCGTACCCTTCCGGACGCCCTGATCATCGGTGCCCAGCGGTGCGGCACCAGCTCGCTGTACAAATACCTTGGCCGTCACCCCAACGTGGCGCCGTCGCTGCGCAAGGAGACCGAGTACTTCACCATCGAGCACCACCGGGGGGAGGCCTGGTACCGGGCCCACTTCCCGCTGCGGTGGTGGCGCCGCCTTGCCGAGCTGCGGGGCCGGCCGTGGCTCACATTCGAGGCTACCCCCGACTACCTGTTCGACCCGCGGGCGCCGCAGCGGGTCAGGGAACTGCTTCCCCAAGTCAAGCTGATCGTGGTGCTGCGGGACCCGGTGGCGCGGGCCGTGTCGCAGTACCACCACAACGCCCGTCTCGGTCAAGACAAGCTGCCGCTGGCCGAGGCGCTGGCCGCCGAGGAGGAGCGGCTGGCGGGGGCCGATCGGGAGATCATCGACCACCCCGATAGTCGGGCCCTGGAGCTGCGGCGGTACTCGTACGTGGCCCGGGGGCGTTATGCCGAGCAGCTGGAGCGATGGCGGCGCCTCTTTCCCCCCGAGCAGATCATGGTGGTACGCAGCGCCGACCTGTTCGACGCCACCGGGGACACCTTCGGGCGGATCCTGGAGTTCCTCGGGTTGCCCCGCTGGGAGCCCGCCGGGTTCCGCAACCACAGCTACACCGACCCGTCGCAGGGGGGATACCCCGAGCCTTCGCCCGAGGTGACCGAATTCCTCGGCGAACGTCTCGCCGCATCCAACCAGACCCTGGTGGAGCTGCTCGGCGACGAGTTTCGCTGGGACAACGCGGTCCGCTCCTGACCGTCGAACCTGCCATGGCAACCCTCGCCACCGCAGCCAAGGGGATCGCCCGTCGCGCCGGCAAGCTGGTTTTCTCGGCCGTCGATCCGTTCCTGGGGGACTTCCCCGGGCCGCGCATCCTCATCTACCACCAGATCGGGGCCGGGCTGGGACGGCAGATGGAGGTCACCGAGCGGGCGTTCGCCGACCAGATCGCCTGGCTGGGGGAGCGGTACCGGGTGGTCGACCTGCCCACCGCCCTGGCTGGCCGCGGTGACCCGGACGCCAACCGGTGGGTGGTGCTGACCTTCGACGACGGGTACGCCGACCTGTACCAGCGCGGCTTCCCGGTGCTGCAACGCCACGGGATGCCGTTCACGCTGTACCTGACCACCCACCCGGTGGAGAGTGGCGAGCCGCTCACCCCCGGTGGGGCCGCCGATCCACTCGGCTGGGACCAGGTGGAGGCCATGGCCGGCTCCGGTCTGATGACCCTCGGCGCCCACACCCACCGCCACCCCGATCTGCGCACCATCGGTGCCACCCAGATCGAAGACGAGCTGGGTACCTGCGACGAGCTCATCGAGCGGCGTATGGGGATCCGCCCGGCCCACTTCACCTACCCGTGGGGGTACTGGTCGGCGCCGGCACACGCCGCCGTCGCCCGCCGCTACTCGTCGGCAACGGTGGGGAGCGGGCCGCCGGTCACCGCCGCCACCGACCTGCTCACCGTCAACCGGATCCCGGTGCAGCTCGCCGACGGGTTGATGTTCTTCAAGCGCAAGCTGAGGACCGGACTGCGCATGGAGGACCGGCTGCGACGGAGGATCGCCAACTATGACGGGCCCTGAGAAGGGGCCTGGCGCCGCCGGGACCACGTACCTGTTCGTCATCAACTCGTTTCTGGCGGGCGGGGCAGAGCGGTCGCTGCTCGAGTTCCTTCCCAAGCTGGCGGCCAGCGGGGTGCGACCGGTCGTCGTCTGCCTGCGGCGGAGCGGGGTGGGCTTCGAAGGCGAGCTGTTCGCCCAGGGATGGGATGTGCGGATGCTCGCCGGTAGGGGTCGGCTGGGTGCCATCCTGGCGCTGCGCCGGTTGATACGGGAGATCCGCCCCTCCCTGGTGTACACCGCCCTGTTCGACGCCGATCTCGCCGGCAGGGTGGCGTCGATAGGTCTCGACGTGCCGGTGGTGACCAACCTGGTCAACACCGCATATGACCCGGTCCGAGGCGCCGATCCCAATGTGGACGCCCGGAAGCTGGCCTTGGTGCGCATGATCGACGGGTTCACCGCTCGCAACCTCACCGACCACTTCCACGCCATCAGCGAGGCGGTGAAGCAGTCCACCGCGGAGTCCATGCGGGTGCCGCCGGATCGGATCACGGTGGTTGGCCGGGGACGGGATCCGGATCGGTTGGGCACCCCGTCCCCGGGACGCACCGCCGCCGCCCGCATCGCCCTGGGCCTGTCCGCCGCCCACCAGGTGGTCGTCGCCGTTGGTCGTCAGGAGTACCAGAAGGGCCACCGCCACCTGGTCGACGCCTTCGGGCTGATGGCGGGCTCGCACCCCGATGCCGTGTTGGTCATCGCCGGGCGGCAGGGGAAAGCCACCGCCGATCTCGAGGCGCAGATCGAACGGCTCGGTCTCGGTGGCCGGGTCCGGTTGCTGGGCCACCGCGGCGACGTCGCCGAAGTGCTCGCCGCCGCCGACGTCTTCGCCTTCCCGTCTCTGTACGAGGGACTGGGGGGCGCCCTCATCGAGGCCATGGCACTCGGTGTGCCCATTGTTGCCAGCGACCTGGCGGCGTTGCGGGAGGTGGTGCGCTCCGGGGAGAACGCCGACCTGGTCCCCCCCGCCGATCCGGCCGCCCTGGCCCAAGCCCTCAGCGCACTGTTGGACGACGAGCCCCGCCGGCAGGCATATGGTGCCCGGAGCCGGCAGCTGTTCGAGCAGAGCTTCGACGGCGCCGCCGCCTCCGAAGCCCTGCTAGCCCTCCTCGCCAAGATCGCCCGATGACCTGCCCCCGCCCTCGCCGGCGC
>JACDBE010000383.1 GCA_013695075.1 Acidimicrobiia bacterium | reverse complement strand
CGGCTTCGCTGGCTGGTGTCCGCTGCCGACCTGCGCCGGTTCAAGGTGGCGTTGCGCCCCCTGGCGCAGTCGTGGCGGGACCGCGGCACCCGGGTGCGCATCGACGCCGACCCGGTGCGGTTGTGACCATCGCTGGCGGCGCTCCGGTCTCGGTGCCTGGTAGGGCACCTCCTAAGCTCGCGGGCCATATGGCGCTGTTTCCCATCCGGACCTTCGGCGACCCCGTGCTCAACGTGGCCGCCGCCCGCGTCGATGACATCTCCAGCGCCCTGGAGCGGTTGGTCGACGACATGTTGGAGACGATGTATGACGCCCCCGGTCTGGGCCTGGCGGCACCGCAGATCGGGGTCTCGAAGCGGATCTTCGTCGCCGACATCGGTGAGGGCCCGTTCACCATGATCAACCCGGAGATCGTCGACCTGAGCGACGACGAGTGGCCCTTCGAGGAGGGCTGCCTGTCGGTCCCCGGTTGGTACTGGTCGCTCGATCGTCCCTCATACGCCGCTGCCCGGGGCATCGGGCTCGACGGCAACCCGGTGGAGTACGCCGGCGACGAGTTGATGGGACGGGTATTGCAACACGAGATCGACCACCTCGACGGCAGCCTGCTGCTCGGTCGGCTGCCGAAACGCGCCCGCAAGTCGGCGCTGCGTGACCTGCGTCGGGAGGCGCTGGGGTTCGACGTCGGGACCGCCTGATGCGGGCGGTCTTCCTCGGCACCCCGTCGGCGGCCATCGCGTCGCTGGGGTTCCTCGCCGAGGTGGCCGACGTGGTTGGCGTCATCACCCGCCCCGATCGTCCCCGGGGCCGTCGCCGCGGGCCGGCGGCGCCGCCGGTGAAGACCGCCGCCAAGGAGTGGGGTTTCCCCATCGGCCAGCCGGAGAGCAGGGGGGAGTTGGCGGCGGTGCTGGAGCGGGCGCATGCCGACATCGGGGTGGTGGTCGCCTACGGCATGCTGCTCGACCGCCGGTCGCTCGACGCCACCCGGGTCGGATTCGTCAACGTGCACTTCTCGCTGCTACCCCGGTGGCGGGGGGCGGCTCCTGTGGAGCATTCCATCATCGCCGGCGACACCAAGACCGGGGTCAGCCTGATGAGCATCGACGAGGGCCTCGACACCGGACCCATCATCGCCATCGTGGAGACCGACATCGCCGAGGATGACACCGGCGGCATCCTCACCGCCCGGCTGTCCGTGCTCGGTGCCCAGCTGCTGGCCAACGCCCTGCCCGCCTTCGTCAACGGGGCGTTGCATCCCGCCGACCAGATCGACACCGCCGCCACCCAGGCTCCCCGGCTCACCCCCGCCGAGGCCCGGCTCGACCCCGCGCTCCCCGCCGAGGTGCTGGTGCGCACGGTTCGGGCCCTCCATCCCCGACCCGGGGCCTGGCTCACCGTCGACACCTCGCGGCTGGGGGTGCTGCGCGCCGGTTGGGTACCCAGCGGACCGGACCTCGGTCGCATCGAACTGATCGGGGGGATGCCGGTAATGGGGACCTCCGACGGCGGGCTGGTGCTGCTGGAGGTGGTCGCCGAGGGTCGCCGCCCACAGCCGGGTGCGGCATGGATGAACGGACGGAGGGGAGAACCGGCCCAGGTGCGGTGGTGAGGCGCCATCCTCACCAACTTCAGCGGATTCCTGGTCGCCACGGCCTGCCACGACCTTACGTTGGCGTCCCCTTTCAGGTGATGACCAGACCCTCGATGCCTTCCTCGGGCTCGGGGTAGCGCAGGTCCATGGCCTCCAGCGTCTCCACGATGGTGGTGGCCACCACCAGATCGCGGTACCACTTGCGGTTGGCGGGGACCACGTACCACGGGGCGGTGGCGGTGGAGGTACGGGTGATGGCTTCGGTGTATGCCGCCATGTAGTCGTCCCACCGGGCTCGATGGTCGATGTCGCCGGCGTTGAACTTCCACCGCTTCTCCGGGTCGTCGATGCGGGCCTGGAGCCTGGCCGCCTGCTCGGCCTTGGAGATGTTGAGCATGAACTTCAGGATGGTGGTTCCCTCGTCCACCACCAGCTGCTCGAAGGCGACGATGTGGTCATAGCGGCGGCGCCACACCTCCCCGGGAGCCAGCCCCATGACCCGCACCACCAGCACGTCCTCGTAGTGGCTGCGGTTGAAGACGGTGACCTCGCCGTCGCCGGGGACGTGGTGGTGGATCCGCCACAGGTAGTCCCTGGCAAGCTCCTCGTCGCTGGGGACCCCGAACCCGTGGACCTTCACCCCCTGCGGGTTGACCCCGGAGAACACCTTGCGGATGGTGCCGTCCTTGCCCCCGGTATCCAGCGCCTGCAACACCACGAGCAAGCTGCGGCTGCCGTCTGCCCACAAGCGCTCCTGCACGGCCTCCAGCCGATCCCGCAGCGTCTTGAGATGGGCCCGGCCGGCGGCCTTGTCGCCGTCGAAGGCGGCGCGATCGTCCGGGTCGGCGGCCGCCAGGTCGAGGGAGGCCCCGGGGGGGACCCGGTAGCGTTCCATGGCCCCGGTGTCAGGCAAGGAAGGTCGCCTCCTGCTCGATAGCGAGATCGGACTCGGTGGACCGCTGCGGTGCGGCGTGGACCCGGCCCCGCACCACCAGCAGTGGGACCGACGCCCGTTCGATAACCGCCTCCCGCAACGCCGGCAGCGCCCCATCGAGCACGCCCGGCGGGGCCACCGCCTTGCGGTTGCCCAGCGGCGAGCCCCTCATAGCCGGTGGTCGGGCGCGCGGCGGCGACCGTCGCATCTCGTCAGCATCGCCTCAGGCTAACCGGCGGTACTTCGGTTCGAAACACTGCGTGTTTCGAACCGCGCTGCGCCTCGCCCTGCGGGCTCGGCTTCGAGCCTTGACGAGCGCCCTGCGGCCGCCCTTCTTTCTCGGGCGGTCCGGCATAGCCGGACCGCCCGTACCGAGGGGCCGGGACAAAGCCCGCCCCCTCGGGCACCCCCACACCGCGGCCGGCCTTCGACCAGGGACCTGCTGGCAACCGTCAGGTACGCTGCCGCGGTGAGCTCCTCCCGCGGCCCCGCCCGCATCGCCCCATCGATCCTCGCCGCCGACTTTGCCAGGCTCGGCGAGGAGATCGCCATGGTCGCACCCCATGTGGACATGCTCCACATCGACGTCATGGACGGCCACTTCGTGCCCAACGTATCGCTGGGCCCACCTGTGATCCGCTGTATCCGCCCGGTCACCGAGCTGCCATTCGACTGCCACCTGATGATGACCAACGCCGACGCTTACTTCGACCCGCTGCGGGAGGTGGGTGCCGACCTGGTCACCATCCACATCGAGGCCTACCCCGATCCCACCCGAGCGGCATCGCAGGCCCGGGAGCTGGGCCTCGGGTTCGGGTTGGTGCTCAACCCGCCCACCCCGATGGCGGCGGTGGAACCCTTCCTCGACCTGTGCGACCTGGTGCTGGTGATGTCGGTGCACCCTGGCTTCGGCGGCCAGGCGTTCATCCCGGCGACGCTCGCAACGGTGCGGTCGCTGCGGGAAACCCTTGATCGCCGCTCGCTTGCGGTCGATATACAGATCGACGGAGGGATCGACCCGGACACCATCGGCGCCGCCAGGGAGGCGGGGGCCGATGTGTTCGTGGCCGGCAGCGCCATCTTCGGTGCCGCCGACCCGGTCGCCGCCGTGGAAGCGTTGCGCCGATCCGCAGAGGGGTGAGGGACATGAGCCGGACCTGGCACGGAGGACGCCGTCGGCGAAGCCTGCCCGGCTGATCACCCGGATGCGCCAGCGGATCCTCGTCATCGACGACGACGTTGCCCTCACCGGGCACCTCGCCCGCCGGCTCGGCGAGAGCGGCTTTGCTGTGGACGTGGTTGCCGAGGAGGCGGCGGCGCTCACCGAACTGGGGGAGCGGGCCTATGACCTGATCCTGCTCGACGTGATGCTGCCTGACGGGGATGGCTTCGACCTGCTGCGCCGCATCGTGGGTGACCGCGGCGCCACCCCGGTACCGGTGATCGTGCTCACCGCCGCCGGGCGGCCCGGCGACCTGGTGCGGGCGCTGCGCTTCGGGGCCGACGACTATGTGGTGAAGCCGTTCGACACCGACGAGCTGGAGGCCCGGGTGCGTACTGTGCTGCGCCGCACCGGGCAGATGCGGGACCTTTCCCCGCTCACCGGGCTGCCCGGCAACCGGGCCATCTCGGCGGAGCTAGAGCGGCGCATCGCCACCGGCGTCCCCGCGGCGGTGGCTCACGTCGACATCGACGACTTCAAGGCCATCAACGACGCCTACGGCTTTCTGCGCGGCGACGCCGTCATCACGTTCTGTGCCCGATGCCTGCGGATGGCGGCGGCCCGTCACGGCGATGTCTTCGTCGGCCACGTCGGCGGTGACGACTTCGTGGTCGCCGCCAGCCCCGACGATGTCGAGCCCTTCTTTGCCGCGGTGATCACCGCTTGGGAGGAGGGGATCGGCGCCCTGTACGACGCCGCCGACGAGAGGCGAGGTGGCATCACCATCGTCGACCGCCGGGGAGAGGAGCGGTTGCACCCCATCGCCTCGCTGTCGATCGGGGTGGCCTCCAACGCCAAGCGGCGGCTGGCGTCACAGTGGGAGGCGTCGGCGATCGCCGCCGAGATGAAGGAGCATGCCAAACGCCAGCCCGGTTCCAACCTGCAGGT
>JACDBE010000367.1 GCA_013695075.1 Acidimicrobiia bacterium | reverse complement strand
GCCCGCGACGCCTGTCGGGCCTGGCTGTTCGACACTCTCTCGCCATTCGGCTCGAGGGCGAGCCATGCCCGCGCCCGGAGGATAGAGGTGGGATGAGCGACGAGAAAACGACCGAGGCCGGGCCGGAAGGCGGACCATCCGCCGATCGGCTGTTGCTTGGCGTCGCCCGGCGTGGCGGGCCCTGGCTGGGGGGGCTGGCGGTGTCGGCGATCGCCCTCACCGCCATCGAACTGGCCCTGCCGTGGGTGATGGGGCGGGCCATCGACACCATGACTGGCGATGCCCCCAGATCGTGGCTGGTGTGGTTCGGGGTGCTGGTGGCGCTGGTGGTGGCCTTCGACACCCTGATGGACATCGGGCTGGGGGCGTCGACGGCCCGGGCAACGGCATGGCTGCGCCGTTCGGCGCTGCAGCATTTGCTGGCGGTAGGCCCAGGCGCCGCCCGAACCTTTACCGACGGGGACTTGGCCAGCCGGCTGGTGGGGAACTCGGCACTGGCGGGGGTGGTGGCGTCGGATCTGGTGCGGGCCGCCGCCAACCTGCTGCCCGCCGTCGGCGGGGTGGTCGCCCTGGGCCTGATCGATCCCTGGTTGTTGATCACCTTCGCCGCCGGGCTCCCCCTGTTCCTGGCGCTGCTGCGGGCCTTCGCCCGGGAGGCCAGCGAGATCGCCTCCCGCTACCTGGAGGTCCAGGCGCGGATAGCCGGTCGCCTGGTCGACGCCCTGTCCGGCCACCGCACCATCGTCGCCGCCGGAACCGCCGCGCACGAGGTGAAGCGGGTGCTGGCCCCTCTGCCCGACCTCCACCGGTACGGCATGGATATGTGGCGGGCGCAGATGAGGATGGAGGCCCAGGACGCCCTGCTGGTGCCGCTGATAGAGGTCGCCGTGCTGGCCGTCGCCGGCATCCAGCTGGCCCGGGGTGCCATCACCCCCGGGGAACTGGTCGCCGCCAGCCAATATGCCGCCCTGGGCACCGGTCTGGGGGCGGCGGTCAACGTGGTGGCCCGGGTGGCGCGGACCCGGGCGGGAGCCGGACGGGTGGCCGAGGTCCTCGCCCGGCCGGCGGTGCGCTACGGGCACGAGCAGCTCCCCCCGGGGCGGGGTCGGGTCGAGTTCCGTGCGGTGACCGTTGCCGTCGACGGCCGGGTGGTGCTCGACGGGCTCGACCTGGTGATACCCCCCGGTGCCCTCATCGCCGTTGTGGGCCGCAGCGGCGCCGGCAAATCGTTGCTGGCGGCCCTGCTGGGCCGTCTCGTCGACCCCGACACGGGCGAGGTGCTGGTGGACGGTGTTGCCGTGCAACGCCTGGAGCGCGCCGAGCTGCGGCGCCAGGTGGTGTACGGGTTCGAGCGGCCGGTGCTGATGGGTGACACCGTGGGCGACGCCATCGCCTTCGGCGCCTCCACCCCGACCCCGCAGGCGGTGACCGCCGCCGCCCGGGCGGCGCTCGCCGACGGCTTCATCCGCCGCCTGCCCGCCGGGTACGAGACATCGCTGGTCGATGTGCCGATGTCCGGTGGGGAGGTACAACGGGTAGGTCTGGCCCGGGTGTTCGCCCACCTGGGGCGGGTGGTCGTGCTCGACGATGTCGGCGCCAGCCTGGACACCATCACCGAGCACCACATCAACCGGATCCTCACCGCTGAGCTGGCCGGTCGGACCCGGATCGTGGTCGCCCATCGGGCGTCCACGGCAGCCGGCGCCGACCTGGTTGCCTGGCTCGACGCCGGTCGGGTACGCGCCGTGGGACAACATCGCCAGCTGTGGCAGGACCTCGACTATCGGGCCCTGTTCGAGGCGCCGGCCAGCTCCTATGCGGCGCCGCGCCGTCGGGTAGCTGGAGGAGTGGCGTGAACCCGACCCGGGAACGGCAGGGCGCCATGGCGCTGCTGGCGTCGTCGGTGCGGGGGCGCCGTCGCCAGCTGACGGGGTTGGCCGCCTGGTCGGTGGTCCAGGCGCTCCCCGCCTACCTGTCGGGGTACGTCGTAGCCCAGGCCATCGACGACGGGTTCTTGGCCGGACGTCCGGGGAGGGGCCTGGTGTGGCTCGGTCTGTTGGGGGCCAGCCTCCTCGTCGGGGCATGGGGGACCCGGCAGACGTACGAAAGGCTGGCGGCGGTGGTCGAGCCCTTCCGCGACCACCTGGTCGTTATTGCCGTCAACGGCGCGCTGCGCCGCTCCCCCGATCTGGCCGCACCGGCCGACACCGCCGCCGTTGCCCGCGTCACCCAGCACGTCGAGATCGTGAGGGAGGCGTACGCCAGCGTCCTCATGGTGGTCCAGGGTTTCCTCGTCACGGTGGTGAGCGCCCTGCTCGGGCTCTTCACCCTGGCTCCGGTCACCCTGGTGCTGGTCCTGCCACCGGTGCTGGTCGGTTTGGCCGTGTTCGTGCTCGCCCTCCGCCCGATGGCGGTCCGCCAGCGCGCCTCCATCCTCGCCGACGAACGCATCGCCGAGACGGCGACCACCATGGTCCGTGGTCTCCGCGACGTGGTCGCCTGCGGGGCCGAAGAGGCGGTGCGGGCCACCGTGGCCGAGCAGATCGATGCCCAGGCGCGGGCCACCAGGGCGGTGGCCACCGTCACCGCCTTCCGCAGCATCACCGTGGTCCTCGGCGGTTGGGTTCCCGTCGTGTTGATCCTGGT
>JACDBE010000217.1 GCA_013695075.1 Acidimicrobiia bacterium | reverse complement strand
GGATCGGTGCGGATGATGGAAGACCCGGAGGTGGTCTCCTGGGTGGCTGCCACCGCGGCGCAGGCACGGTTCGTGATGAGCGTGTCCACCGGCTCGCTACTGCTGGCCGCCGCCGGGCTACTCGCCGATCGGGACGCCTCCGGGCACTGGCTGGCCAGCGGCGTGCTGGAGGCGGCCGGCGCCCATCCCACCGAGGAGCCAGTCACCTGGCAGGGCAACGTGGTGACCACCGCCGGGGCGTCGGCGGCCGCTGAGGTGGCCGCCGAGCTACCGCAACGGCTCGAATACGGCGCTAGCGACTAGGCGCCGGCTCGGCTGGCGCCCAAGCCCGCCTTGGTGGTCCGGTTCGGAAGTGGTGTGTGTTCTTGCGGTGGTGTCTTCTCTTCTTGTGGGGGTGCCCGAGGGGGCGGGCTTTTCCGGCCCCCTCGGTTCGGGCGGTGCGGCTTGCTCGGACCGCCCGAGGAAGAAGGGCGGCCGCAGGCCGCTCGTCAAGGCTCGGAGCCGAGCTCGCAGGGCGAGGCGCAGCGCGGCTCGGGAACACGCAGTGTTTCCGAGCCGAAGTCTCAGTCGACCTTGGCCAGCGTGCCCAGGTACAGCTCGATCACCTTGGGGTCGCGCAGCAGCGCCTCCCCGGTGTCGGTGTAGGCGTTGCGGCCCTGGTCGAGGACGTATCCCCGGTCGCAGATCTGTAGGCAGCGCCTGGCGTTCTGCTCCACCATGATCACGCTCACCCCGGTGTTGTTGATCTGCTTGGTGCGGATGAACACCTGGTCCTGTAGGGCGGGGGAGAGCCCAGCGGACGGTTCGTCGAGCAGCAGCACCTTGGGCTCCATCATCAGCGCCCGCGCCAGGGCCAGCATCTGGCGCTCGCCTCCTGACAGCGATCCGGCCCGCTGCCGCAGCCGTTCCCCGAGCCTCGGGTACATACCGGTGACGGCTTGGATCCGTTCCTTGGTCTTGGCCGGTCTGAGGAACACTCCCATCTCCAGGTTCTCCTCGACGGTCAGCGCCGGGAACACATTGCCCACCTGGGGTACGTACCCAACACCGCGTTCCACCAATTCGTGGGCCTTGAGGCTGGTGATGTCCTCGCCCTCGAGCAGCACTTGGCCGTCGCGGACCGGGATGAGCCCGAACAGTGCCTTGAGCATGGTCGACTTGCCGGCTCCGTTGGGGCCGACAATCCCCACCAGCTCACCGTTGGCCACCTCCAGGTCGACCCCATTGAGGATGTTGACCCGGGGCACGTAGCCGGCGACGACGTTGGCGATCTTTATGAGCGGCTCGGCCCGGCCGTCGGTGGTGGTAGTCATCCGTCGGCCTCCTTCCAGTCGAGATCGACCTCGACGTCAAGGGGGGCGTCGTGGTGGGTGCCCAGGTAGGCGTCGATGACGTCGGAGTTGGCCGTGATCGAGTCGTGGGGACCCTCGGCAATGACGGCACCCTCGGCCATCACCACCACCCAGTCGGAGATGTCGCGCACCACGTCCATGTCGTGCTCGACGAACACCACGCTGATTCCCTGACCGGCCAGGTCCTTGACGTGCTCCAACAGCGACTGGGTGAGCGCCGGGTTCACCCCGGCCATCGGCTCGTCGAGCATGATGAGGTCTGGTTCGGACATCAGGGCACGGGCCATCTCCAGCAGCTTGCGCTGACCTCCAGACAGGGTGCCGGCGTACTCCTCACGCATGTGATCCAGCTTGAACCGGACAAGCAGCTCGTCGGCCCGTTGCTCGATGGCCTTCTCCTCGCTGCCCCACAGCGGACGCAACATCGACCGCCACAGGCTCTCCCCGCTCTGGTGGCGGGCTCCGAGCTTCATGTTGTCGATCACTGAGAGCTTGGTCAGCGACTTGGTGAGCTGGAAGGTGCGCACCATGCCCTGACGGGCGAGGGCATGCGGGCTCTTGCCGTCGATGCTGTCCCCGTTGAAGCTCTTCTTGCCGTTGTCGGGTTGGTCGAATCCGGTGAGCAGGTTGAAGAACGTCGTCTTGCCGGCGCCGTTGGGGCCGATGAGCCCGGTGATGATGCCCCGCTGCACTTCGAGATGGTCGACATCGACGGCCCTGATCCCCCCGAAGCTGCGCTGCAGCGAATCGGCCACCAGGATCGGGTCCGGTTTGGGCACTCCCGGCTCGGCGGCCACCCCGGCGAGCACAGCGCTGCGGTCAGCGTGCATCGAGCGCCATCTCCTCCCGGGACCCGAAGATCCCCTGTGGTCGGTACACCATCAGCAGCGCCAGGGCGCCGCCGACGACCCAGAACCGGATCTGGTCGATCTGGTTGGTGTCCATGATCGTGGTGCGGATGACGCCGTTGTCCACCAGCTGGCGCCCGGTGTTCTGCACGAAGGTGATCAGACCCCAGTACAGGATGGAACCGGCGATCGGCGCCCACACCCGGCCAACGCCCCCCAGGATCAGCACCAGCCAGAAGAAGAAGGTGAGGGCGGCACCGAAGAAGTCGGGCTGCACGGTGGCCTTGCCGATGGCGTCCACCATCCCGGCGAAACCACCCATCACCCCGCCGATGATCAGCGCCTGCATCTTGAACCGGTAGGCGTTCTTGCCCAGCGCCCGGGCGGCCAGTTCGTCCTCCCGGATCGCCTTCACCACCCGGCCCCACGGGCTCCTGATGAGTAGGTAGGTGATCAGCACGAATAAGGCGGCCAGCGTCCATCCGATGACGACGGCGAAGAAGGTGTTGCCCCGGTACTGGACGAACCAGATGCCGTAGGTGGCACTGGGGTTGAACGGGTTGAACTCGCGGAACGGTCCGATGAACTCGTTGAGACCCTCCGCCCCCCGGGTGATGTCGCGCAGCGCCGTCGACCGGGCCACCAGACGGACGATCTCGGCGGCGGCGATGGTGACGATGGCCAGGTAGTCGGCTCGAAGACGCAAGGTGGGGAGCCCCAGCAGCACGGCGAATCCCACCGAGAACAACATCCCCATCAGCACCGCTACCCACACCGGGTAGCCCCACTGGTTGACGGCGATGCCCATCCCGTACGCACCCATGGCCACGAACCCCGCCTGTCCGAAGTTGAGCAGCCCGGCGTAACCGAAGTGCATGTTGAGCCCGATGGCGGCAATGGCGTATACCGCGGCGTTGAGCCCCAGCGCCTGGATCAGGGTCTGCTCGAGGACGAAGCCCCAGTCCACGGATTCCACCGTTCAGCCCACCCTCTCCCTGCGCCCCAGGAGGCCCTGGGGACGGACGATCAGCACCAACGCCAGCAATGCCAGCGCACCCACGTTCTTCAGCTCGGTGGGCAGCCAGACGGTGGACAGCTGGATGCCGATGCCGACGATGACGCTGCCCACCAGGGCACCGAAGGCGGTGCCCAGACCGCCGAGCACCACCCCGGCGAACACCAGCAGCAGGATGCGGAACCCGAGGTCCCACCGCACCGTCTCCGCCAGCGAGTCGAATACGCCCCCGAGAGCCGCCAGCCCGGCCCCCATCACCCACACGTAGCGGATCACCTTCTGCACGTCGATGCCGGACGACTCGGCCAGATCTCGGTTGTCCGACACCGCCCGCATCGCCTTGCCCCACCGGGTCATGATGAGGAACAACCCGACGCCGATGAGGATCAGCACCGACAGCCCGCTGATCACCAGGTCCTTGGGGGTGATGTCGATGATCCCGATATGGATGGCGCTCTGTGCCGTGTAGTCCTGGTAGAAGCGGGGGCTACCTCCGAACCCGAACAGGAAGAAGTAGCGCAGGATCAGCGACAGCCCGATGGTCACCACCATCTGGCTGATCAGCCCCACGCCCCGGGCACGCAGCTTGGAAAAGATGACAGCGTCGAGCAGCCATCCCAGCGCTCCGCCCAGGACCATGGCGATGACGGCGGCGAAGATGACGTTGACCCCGCCCCCGAACGGTGGTGGCCACGACGCCATCCACCCGAACACCCCGGCCAGCCCATAGAAGTTGAAGAAGTAGGCCATCAGCATGCCCCACCCGATGAGCTCGCCGTGGGCGAAGTTGACCAGCCCGGTAGTGCCGAAGATCAGCGACAACCCGATGGCCGCCATGGCGATGAAGAGCCCGAACTTGATGCCCTCAACGGTGAGCTGGGCGATCTGGCGCAGCGTCACCCCGCCGCCGGCGGCCACGGCGTCACCGGAGGTGAGGGCGAAGATGGTGGCGCCGGTCTGGCCCTCGCGCAGGATGACCGTTGCCGGGTTGCGGTCCGAGTTGGTGAGCGATACCCCCTCGGGCAGCGTGGTGTCATCCAACAGCAGCTGGTAGGTGCCCGCCTCGGGCACCTCGAGCATGAACACCCCTTCGGCGTCGGTTGCCCCGGCGCCCACCTCGTTGCCCTGGTCGTCGGTGACGGTGATGGCCACCCCCTCCACCGGGACCCGCTCGCCGGTTTCGTCCTCAACGGTGATGCGGGTGGCGACGTTTTCGCTGTCCTGGGCGAAGGCGGCGACGGTGGGGAGGAGGAAGAAGAGGATGGCCGCCACGAACAGCATCGCGGTACGGGGCCTCCCGGGCATCTCCATCCCTTCTCCATGCCAACGGCCGATGTTGGCAACGAACACTAGACATGCGGTCGAGATGCATGCAGGAACCGCGTCGTCCAGAAAACCGGGGCCTTCTCGTGGCCGGAATCGTGCCGGGTAATCTCGCCCGGTGAGCGCACCCCAGCCCTCGACGACGCCGGTCATGGCAACCCTCGGGGTCTCCAGCGAGATCGGCCGGCTGCGCACCGTGATGGTGCATCGACCCGGTCTGGAAATAGCCCGGTTGACCCCGGACAACAAGGCAGACCTGCTCTTCGACGACCTGCTGTGGTTGGAGCGCGCCCAGCAGGAACACGATCGGTTCGCCGAGATAATGGTGCGTCGGGGGGTGGAGGTGGTCTACTTCGAGGAGCTGCTCATCGAGACCATCGAGGCCCAGGAGGTGCGGTTCGAGCTCCTCGACCAGGTGATCACCCCCACCGCCTGCGGGCCCCGGGTGGCCGAGCGCCTCG
>JACDBE010000356.1 GCA_013695075.1 Acidimicrobiia bacterium | reverse complement strand
GTCAATGGGTTTTAGGGTCACGTGTCATCACCGGCACAAACCCTGGTCCGTGTCCTGGTTGAACCGGCGGATTTAGTCTCACAGTGGGTCTTGCCGGGTCTTGCCGGTGCCGGGTGGGCCGAGGAAGACCACGTTGTTGCGGGCGGCGACGAAGTCAAGGGTGCCGAGGTGGGCGATCAGGTCGCGGGCCAGTCCGCGGGCGTGGTCGTAGTCGAACTCCTCCAGGCTCTTGGGTGCCGGGAAGCGGGCGGCGCGGATCCTGCGTTCCCCACCGTGGGCGTCGCGGGCTGCGACCTCGCGTTGCAGGCAGGCGACCAGATAGCCGTCAGGGCGGCGTCGCCAAAGTGCCGATCGGTCGCGCCTTCCATGCCCAAGGCAGTCCGTCGTTACCTTCGATCGGGTGCTCGTGCTGATCGTCTCGGCCCTTGTTGCCTTGGTGGCGATCATCGACCTCATGAACCTCAGCGAGGTGGTCTCGGAGACCGGGGACCTATTCGCTCCGTCAATCGGTCCAGGGTTGTTCGTGATTCTGCTCGGGTGTGTGGTCACGGCCGCGGGGATGTTTGTCCACCAGGGGCGATCCGCGTCCCGGTGGCCGCCTTCGGGAAGGTAGAGCGGCGGCCGGCCGTGTATCGGGCTCCCAACCCGGCGGCGGCGACAGGATCGGCTGCCTGCCCGGCACCGGCGCCAAACCAGCGGTGCTGACAGGTATACGACGGCGCCCCTTTGTGCCTCTTGTGCCCTTTGTGCCGCGTTTGTGCCGCGTTTGTGCCGCGACACACGCGAACGGGGCGGGTGACGGGGTAAGACGGGGTGATAAGTCGGGGTGGGCGGGAACCGTTGCGCTGTACGGATTCCAGCCCGAAACCGTTGCGCCGTACGGGTTCCCGGAACGGGTCGAAATCGCCCTGCTTTGCCCTTATCAGGAAGAGGTCGGCGGTTCGAGCCCTCAACGCCCACGAGCCCCCGACGGCCGCGGCGTGTCGAGACGAACGCGATCTGCTGATGTCGGCCGTTGCCATTCTCTGGCCCATCAGTCCGTCAGCTCGAACCGGTAGGTGTCACACCGGTGCTTTCGCATGGGCGCGGCTCGCGGGCGGCGACGTCTCGCAGGATGCGCCCTGGCTCATCGTCCCGCGCTGACCCCCGAGCCGGGAGATGCATCGAGACCCACCTCCTTCAGCCATCGAGCACGGCGAGCATCGGCTCCAGGGCGGCGATCGAGCCGACGGTGATCGGGTCGAGCAAGAGCTGCACCTGGGCGACGCCGGCATCGGCGAAGCCGCGCAGCGTGTCGGCCAGTGCCCCCGGATCGACGCCGGGAATCGGGTCCGGGATCGGCTGGTCCTCGCGTCCGGCGTTTCGGCCGACCGCATCGGAGAAGGCGATCAGCAGGGCGAGCGTGCGCTCGACGTCGGCCGGGTCACGGCCGACCGCGCCGCAGGCCTCGTCGACCCGGTCACGGACCGGCAGGTAACCGGCGACCGAGTTGTCGAACGAGATGAACCACGCGTTCCAGGCGTCGACGTGCGGCAAGGTGATCTCGAGCATCCGCGGGCCGATGGAACCAATGAGCAGCGGTGGTCCGCCGGGGCGGCGCGGCGGCGGAACGAGCGGAAGGTCGCTGACCGTGAAGAACCGGCCCGTGAAGTCCACGTGCCCGTCGCGGAGGAGGCGGCGGATGATCGTGAATGCCTCCTCGAACCGGCTGACGCGCTGCTCGAACGGGAACCCGAATGCCCGGTACTCCGTGTCGTTCCATCCCGCGCCGAGCCCGAGGATGAGCCGTCCGCCGCTGATCTCGTCGACCGCCGAAGCCTTCGTTGCAATCATCGCCGGGTTATGGAAGCTCGCGGTCGCTACGAGCGGGCCGATCTCGACCCGTTTCGTCACCGCGGCGAGCGCCGCGAGCACGCTCCAGGCCTCCCAGGGGCCGATCGGGTTAGGTCCGCGATCTCGGTAGAGGAGGTGATCGCCGACCCATACCGAGTCGAGACCGATGGCCTCCGCCGTGTGCGCCATCTCCGCCAGCTCCGGCCAGCGCACGACCCGTTCCACCTCGGGAAGCTGGATCCCAACCTTCAGCGGACGCATCGCCTGATGGTATGGTCTGATGACGCGATGCGCTGGTCGAACGTTCCCCTGCCTGAGGCGCACATTGCCGCAGTCATCGCGGGCGTCGGCATGCACATCCTGGTGCCACTGCACCTGCCGATGGGTATCGCGCCCGGTGGCCGGGGGCAGCTTCGTTGGCGGCCGCGGGCATCGGCCTCGCCGCGTGGGCGGTTGCCTCCGCCAGCGATGCGGACGTGAAGCGCGAGACCAGCCTGGTCACGGAGGGCGCATACGCGGTGACCCGCAATCCGATGTATCTCGGGTGGTCCGCCGGCGTCCTTGGGCTGGCACTGGCGAGCCGATCGGCCTGGCTGGTGGTTGCGTGGCTTCTCGCCGTCCGCGCGCTCGATCGCGAGATCCGTGCGGAGGAGTCGCGGCTCTCAAGCCGTTTCGACCCTACCTACGCCGCCTACCGCGCCCGGGTACCGCGCTATCTGCCGGTCCCAACGAACGCGTAGGCCGATTCGGGTGAGCGTCCCGCTCGAGCAGCTTCCGAAATGTGCCAGGAACGCCTGGACGCGGCTGCGTGATGGTCTGTTCGGCATCCTTGGTGACGACCTCGTCGCCATGTGGGCCCATGGCGGGACCACCTTCGGTGACGGGGCGCCAAGATCCGCTGACCTCGACACCTATGTGATCGTTCGTCGCTCGCTCGAAACTGGGACCGTGCAGGAGGTCGAAGACCTTCACGCCGCGATTGCCGGCCAGATGGGCGTGGACTGGGACGCCTGGTACGTCCTCGAGGAGGACGCTCGCCGACGAGCCGCGCCTCGACACGCCTATCGTGATGATCGACGCGACACGTCATGGGCGATCAATCGTGCGCACTGGCTTGCCGGCCGCTACGCGCTCCTGCATGGCCGAAAGCCGGCTGAGGTCGTCCCGCCGCCGAGCTGGTCTGAGCTCCAGGTCGACCTTGACCGGGAGCTGGAGCATCTCGAGCGCCACGTTGCCGAGAACGACACCGATCCCGTCGAGGCCACCTACGCGCTGCTGAACGGCGGCCGGATCCTCCGTGCGCTGGAGACCGGCGACGTAGCCACCTCCAAGCGATCGGCCGGCAGTTGGGCGCTCGACCATCTCCCCGTCCGCTGGCACTCCGCCCTACGTGCGGCGGACCGCGCCTACGAAGGCCAGGCAACGCCAGAGGACGCTGACCTGCTCGCGAGCGAGATGGCCCCGTTCGTTGCCATGGTCAGGAAACGCCTCCCGGCCGCGACGCCACGGACCGATCAACGACGGCCTCGGTGGTCTGGATACTGACGGCCATTCGCCCAGCGACCACCAGCGGACCCCGCCCGCCGCGGTCGGGCATGGTGGTGCGCCGCACCCGAGGGACCGGGCCAGGGCCGTCCGAGCCTGCTCGACGGTGGCAAAAGGTGTCGCCGCAGTCGCGCTGGCTCCCGACGGGCTGCCAGGCGACCGGGCTCACTGACGGGTGCCGAGCTGCGCATGCTGGGTGGTCCCTGGTTCCCGCGCTCGGGCGGTAAGCACCTCGAGCATGGCCCAACCCGCGATCCTGACCCAACGCTCGCGGCGCGCTCGGCGGAGCGCCGGGCGCGCAGCGAGGCACCTTGCTTCGTCCTACTGCACAGGGGCGATGGGCCGGCCGCCGCCACCGGTCCCCGCCGCCCAGTCGACGTGGAGGGCGGCGTAGACCCCGCCCAGGGCGACGAGGTCCTCGTGAGGACCGCGCTCGACCAATCGACCCTGGTCGAAGACCATCACCCAGTCGGCGGCGGCGGCGGTGGACAGGCGATGGGCCACGGTGATCGAGGTGCGGGATTCGGTGAGATGCTCCATCGCTCTCCTGATCTGTACCTCGAGGGCAGGGTCGACCGCCGAGGTGGCCTCGTCGAGAACGAGGACGTCGGGGTTTGCGATCCAGGCCCGCACCAGCGCCACCAGCTGGCGCTCACCGGCCGACAGGTTGCTGCCCCGCTCGCCCACCGCGGTGGCGAGACCGGAAGGCAGCGACGCCAGCCAACCATCCAGCTCCAGCTCGGCGAAAGCACGCTCGATGCGGGCGTCGCTGGCGTCGGGCCGCCCGTAGCGGACGTTGCCGGCGATGGTGGTGTCGAACAGGAACCCCTCTTGGGGAACGAACACCACGCGGCGGCGGAGGTCGGTGAAGCCGACCCGATCGAGAGGGATCCCGCCGACGAGCACCTCACCCGAGGTGGGGTCGAGCAACCGGGTAGCCAACTTGGAGAACGTCGACTTACCCGAACCGGTCTCGCCTACCACCGCCACCCGGGCACCGGCGGGGATGGTCACCGAGACGTCGCGCACCGCCTGTTCGCCGGACGGATAGCGGAACCACACCCCGGCGAAGCTCACATCCAACGCACCGTCGGGCAGCGGGACACCGTCGACCGGGTCGGCGATCTCGACGGGGGTGTCGAGCACCTCGATGATCCGCCGCACCCCCGCGGCCGCCGACTGCGCCTGGTCGAGCGTCTCCACCAGGGTCTGTACCGGCTCCACCAACAGCGTCACCAGGAACAGCATGGCGAGCAAGGTTCCGGCGCTGAGGCCCCAACCCTGGCCGTATGCCACGCCAAGCCCGATGACCCCGGCCGTGATGGCCCCGGCGAACACCTCGGCGCTGGAGAACATGGCGGCTCCCAGGGTGAAGGTGCGATGCTCGGTCCTGAACTGGCGGTGGACAACAGTGCGCACCTTGGCCATCGTGGCCTCCTCGGCGCCGTATGCCCGCACCACCACCAGCCCGGAGATGGTCTCGCCGATGGCGGCCAGGGTGTCTCCCACCAGGCTCCGCACCTGATCGTGGAGCCGCTTCAGCACCCGCTGGAACAGCACCAGTAGTAGCCCGTACAGCACCACCCCGCCGAGCACGAACAGCGCCAGGCGCCATTGGTACACCAGCATCATCGCCACCGCCAACGTCACCTGGGCGGCACCGATGAGCAACCCCACGCCTCCCCAGTCAACGAAGTCCTGGATGGCGGCGACGTCCGAGGTGACCCGGGCCACCAGCGAGCCACGCCGCTCCGCCTCGACGTGCAACACCGAGAGCGAGTGGATGTGGGAAAAGGCCCGCACACGCAGATCGGACAGACCCTGCGCAGCCCGCAGCGCCAAGCGAACCAGTGCCAGCCGCCTGACCACCATGGCGGCCAGCATGGCGGTGACGGCGATGCCTCCCAGGGTGAGGGTGTCGGCGAGGTCCACCCCTCCCGGGGCCAGGATCTCGCTGTCGATGATGCGTTGCACCACGATGGGCACCACCACCTGGATCGCCGTGCCCAGAGCGGCGAGCAGCATGGTGATCCCCAGCCCGCGGCGCAGCGCCGGCGCCTCAGACACCATGCGACGCAGTGCCCTGGTGGTGCCTATCGCCGATGGCGGGGTGGTCATCCCGCCTCCGATGTCGCCGCACGGGCAGCGGCGTCGCGTTCGTAGGCCTCCAGGATGCGTACGTAACCGGGGACGGTGGCCAGGAGCTCGCGGTGGGTGCCGTGCGCGACGATCCGGCCGTCGTCGACGAACACCACCTCGTCGGCGAGTGTGATCGACGAGCGGCGGTAGGCAACCATCACCACCGTCGCCGGTAGCTTGGCCCGCTTGAGCCGTTCCAGGATCCGGGTCTCCACCGACGGATCGACTGCCGAGGTGGCGTCGTCGAGAATGAGCAGCCGGGGCCGACGCACCAGGGCCCGGGCCAGGGCGATGCGCTGCCGCTGACCGCCGGACAGGGTGACACCTCGCTCGCCGAGCATGGAGTCCCAGCCGTCGGGGAGCTGCTCGATGAAACCGGTGGCCCCGGCCACGTCGGCCGCCGCCCGTATCGCGGCGTCGTCGGCGGCCGTGCCGAAGGCGATGTTGCCCCGCACCGTGTCGTCGAACAGGAAGGCATCCTGCGCCACGAAGGCCACCTCTCCCGGCAGCGCCGACCGGGCGAAGTCGCGCAGATCGGCCCCGTCTATCGAGATCACCCCCGACCCCGGGTCCCACAACCGGGCGAGCAGGGTCACCAGGGTCGACTTCCCGGACCCGGTCGGCCCCACCACCGCCACCACCCGGCCCGAACCGATGGTGAAGTGGACGTCGCGCAGGATGGGCTGGTCGGGGGTGTAGCCGAAGCCGATGGCGACGCCGTCGACCTCGGCCCCGCTGGGCCACATCCGGCTCTCGATCGACCCGTACTCGACCAGCTCGTCTGCGGTCATCACCCGCTGCACCCGGCGCCAGGCCGCCACCGAATGCGACATGTCCCACAGCATGAACCCGATGATCCGGATGGGGATGAACAGCAGCGACAGCAGATAGGCGACGGTGATCACCTCACCGGGGGTCACCGCACCGGCCCGGATGCGGACGGTACCGGCCACCAGCATCACCACCGTCACCACCGACAGCAATCCCTCGACCACCACCCGGTAGGTGGAGAAGATCCTCCCGGTGTCGGCTACCAGTGCCCTCAGCTTCTCCGAGGCGGTACGGAATCGGGTGGTCTCGGTGTCTTGACGACCCAGCGCCTTCACCGTCAACGCCCCGTCGAAGCTCTCGTGGGCTACCCGGGCAACCGCACCGCGCTCCTCCTGCACCGCCTGGAAGGTCTCGAAGGTGCGCCAGCTCCCGGAGATGTCGACGGTGAGCAGCCCGCCCAGCGACACCAGGGCGATCAGCGCCAGCCAGGGGTCGATGAGGCCGATCATCACCACCGACCCGATCAGCAGCAGGGAAGCGCCGGTGGAGTAGGGAAGCGGGTTGAGGATGAAGGTGGCCTGGCTGGTGTCGGTGTCTGTTGTGGCGAGCAGGTCGCCGACGGTCTGGCGGCGATACCACGACAGCTCGAGGCGGAGAATCCGGTCGATCAGCCCCAGCCGCAGGTCCGCCTGGTTAGCGAAGAACAGGTAGCTAGCTCCACCGCGGCGCAGCACGATGGCCGCCGCCTTCCAGGTGGCCACGGCGACGACCGCCAGCACCGCCGGCACCAGCCTCCTGTCTAAGGGCTCGCCGCCGTCGAGCACCGGCACGATGACGCTGTCGGTGGCCCGGCCGATGACCACCGCCGAGGCGACGATGGCTCCGGCGAAGAAGGCGGCCCCGATGGCGGCCAGCGTGAACGAGCCCGGATGCCGGCGAACGAAGTACCCGATCAACCGCAGCCCGGAGCCGAGGGCGGCGCGCAAGGTCTGGGGTTGATCGGTCACGGTGGGGCTCGCAGGGCAGGCGGGTCGGCCACTCTAGAGCTGACCACCCCGCCGCTTGCCCGTCCGGTTTCCCCCTCCACGCCTCTCTTACCCTTGAGGCGAGTCAGGGCTCGCTCGTGGCTGTCGCGGTGGTCGTCGTGGCTTGGTCGGCTTCCGAGACAGCGTTTCGCATGGCATCTCTGCACTGCACGACCGTGGACGATCGAATGAGAAACCCGACCAGCGGGCGGGTCAACGGAACATCACGAGGTGTACAGACAAACCGATCGGTCACGGCGTCGGCGTGAAGTCGAAGGATCGAACGGTCCTCCTCTATCAGGACGCTTGTCCAGCGTTCATCGGTTGCGAGAACGTAGCCGACCAGGCAGGGAGTTCTGGGTCGTTGGTCACGATGACCTCAGCAGGGAGCCAGACAGCCGTTCCGACGATGAACGAAGCCACGATGAGCCCCAAAGCCGTGGTGCCATAGGCGGTCCCGGTTTCCGCCGACCGAGGACGGCGTCGCTCCCAGTAGAGGAAGAGGAGGGTTGGCACAAGCAGGAGGAGCCCAGGGCCACGGGACCAGCAGGACCGCAGCAAAGGCCAGGGCGACTTCGGCGTACGTCCATACGGGCGTGACTCCGCCCCTCCGCCGGGCGGCGTGTCGGACGCCGGCGACGATGTAGCACGCAATCAGGAGGACTACCCAGTAGGACGAGGCCATGACGCCGAGAACAACCTCCACGGCCCCAGCGGAAGCCACAATCGCCAGTGCCGTTGCCGGGTTGAAGCGAGATACCCTCAGAGCCTGCAGGACCATGAAACCGAAGACAGCGGTCGTGGCGACCAGCGCCAGGTGGTCTGTCACGAAGGCCGAGCGGTGCGCCGACAGCACGCTCGGAGTGCAATGCCCCGGTTCCGGTCCTATTGAGTCGGTCGGCACGTCGAGAGGGCTAGCGCTGGTCAGGCGCGCTATAGGCGATCTGGCAGAAGCCGTGGTTGCAGTAGCCGTTGGGGTTCTTTGCCAGGTACTGCTGGTGGTAGGACTCGGCGTAGTAGAACGGTCCGGCGTCGACGACCTCTGTGGAGATCTGCCCGTACCCGGACCCGGTTAGCAGCTCCTGGTAGCGGTCGCGGGAGCGCTTGGCGATTTCCCGCTGCCCGTCGGTGGTGACGTAGATACCGGAGCGGTACTGGGTGCCGACGTCGTTGCCCTGCCGCATGCCCTGGGTGGGGTCGTGGTTTTCCCAGAAGGCGGCGAGCAGGGTCTCGAAGGAGACCATCGCCGGGTCGAACACCACCAGCACGATCTCGTTGTGGCCGGTGCGACCGGAGCAGACCTCCTCATAGGTGGGGTTGGCCGTGATCCCGCCGCCGTAGCCGGCGGCGGTGGTGTACACCCCGTCCATCTGCCAGAAGATCCGCTCTGCCCCCCAGAAGCAGCCCATCCCCAGCTGGACCGTTTCGGTGCCATGGGGCCATGGCGGCCGCAGCGGGGTGTCGAGCACGAAGTGCCGCTCGGGGACCTGCATCTCCTCCTGGCGACCCGGCAGCGCCTCGTCGGCGGTCGGCATGGCGGTCTTCTTCTTGGTGAACAGCATGGCAATCCCTCTCTGTCGCTTCCGAGTCTGCCATGGCCCGGTCGACTAGCTGGCGGGCGGCGGCGCCCCAACCGGTAGCCTGCCCCCCCGCCGGTGAGCGAGGAGATGGCGTTGGATCGGATGCAAGGGCTGGAAGACCTGCTCGACCTGCAGGCGGTGGACACCGAGATCGATCGTCTGCTCATCGAACGCCAGTCTCTGCCCGCCCTGGAGCTGTACCGGGCGGCTCACCACCACCTCACCCGGCTCACCGCTGACCGGGACCGGGTCACCGCCGAGCTGCGCCAGGCGACCCTGGACCTCGACCGGGTTTCGGGCGAATTCGACCTGGCCGAGGCCCGGGTGACCACCGAGCAGAACCGCCTCTACGCCGGGGGGCTCAGCGCCCGTGACGCCGATTACATGCGGCGCGAGGTCGAGATGCTGAAGAACCAGCAGCGCGACCGTGAGGAGGGTGTCCTCATGCTGATGGAGCGCAAGGATGAGCTGACGGCGGCGCAGCAGGCGCTGGAAAGCGAGATCGCCGCCGCCGCCGACGTCAAGGACGGTCACCAAGCGGTCATAGCCGCCGCCTGGCAGGACATCGATGGTCGTCTCGCCGCCAGGGAGAGCCGCAAGGCCGAGATCGTCCCGCTGATAGCAGCCGATCTGCTCGATCTGTACGAACAGCTGCGCCCTACGATGGACGACGGGGTTGCTGCCGCCCGGCTCGGTGACGGAGTGTGCGGCGCCTGCCACCTCCGCCTCTCCCCCGCCGAGCAGGCCGGCGCCCTGCGGTCGGACCCACCGCGCTGCATCCACTGCCAGGCGATCCTGGTCCCGTGACCGATACCGGGAGTGCCCGGTGATCTTCTGGCACGCCGGCGCCAGCATCGGCATCGCCCGGGCGACGTTTCGCGATCCCCGGATGGACCTCCGCTTCCTGGTGCTGGGGGCGCTGCTCCCCGATCTGCTCGACACCCCGGTGGGGTTGATTCTGTTCGACCGGTTGCGATCGGTGCGGCTGGCGGGGCACACCCTTTTGCTGGCCGCCATCGTCATGGTGGCGGTGGTGCTGCGGACCAGGCGGGGGA
>JACDBE010000348.1 GCA_013695075.1 Acidimicrobiia bacterium | reverse complement strand
TAGCGGCCCTTGTCGACCTCGTAGCCCTTGACGATGTCCTCGTATGGGACCTCGTTGCCGTCGTTCTCAGCGACCCGCTTGTACTTGATGGGGCTGTGGTCGGACTGGCGCAGCTGGCGGAACTTGGGACGGCGGTCCTCGGTGGCCGAGTACAGCCCCACCGGGATGGTGACCAGCCCGAACGAGATGGCGCCCTTCCAGATCGGTCGCATTGGTGGTCACCTCCAAGGGACGCGGATGCGGCAGATTACTAGCCCGCCGCCGGAGCGGAAGGCGGGCAGCGGCCGCCAATACACTGCCGGCGGTGATCGATACCCGGCATCGGCAGCTCAGGGACGGTCTGACGTTGGAGGATCGGCGGGCGGCCCAGCTGCTGGTGGCCGCCACCGCCCTGCTGCTTGTTTTCGAATACTGGGGCCGCCCCGGGTTCTACGTCTCGTCGGGGGTACGCCAATGGGTGGCCGGCGTTGACGGTGGCCGGTTCGCCGACCTGGCCGAGGCCCTTGGTTACGTGTGGTGGGGTTTGTCGTCGCTGCTGTGGCGGGTGCTGGTGCCGCTGGGGGTGGGGGTGTGGCTGCTGCGCATGAGACCCGGCGAGCTCGGCTACCGGGTCGACGACATCTCCCGCCACCTCCCGGTGTATGGGGCCGTCTACCTGGCGATGCTCCCAGTGCTGGTGTGGGTGTCCTCGTTCCAGTCGTTCGCCGACTACTACCCGTTTTACCAGCGGGCCGGCGAGGGCGGGATCGGACTGTGGGTCTACTGGGGCGGCTACTCGTTGCAGTTCGTCGGCGTCGAGGCGTTCTTCCGCGGGTTCCTCACCTTTGGGCTGGCGGCCCGCTTCGGCTGGCTGGCGGTGCCGATGATGACGGTGCCGTACACCATGATCCACTTCGCCAAGCCGATGCCGGAGGCGGTGGCCGCCATCGTCGCCGGGCTCGGGTTGGGAGCGCTGGCGCTGCGGTCACGCAGTTGGGTGCCCGGCGTCTTCCTCCACGTCGCCGTGGCGCTGACCATGGACATACTCGTCCTCGCCAGGGCGGGGACGCTCGCCGGGCCGTTGTAACACCGGCTCACGACGTGTCGGCGGCGATGTCGGCCAACATGGCGTCGATCAGCGCCAGCTTGGGGAACGGCGCGTCGGCGTCGATGATCACCGAGAAGAACACCCTCCGCCCGGCGGCCGTGGTCATCACCCCCGACAGCGAGCTGAGCCCCTCCAGCGTCCCGGTCTTGGCCCGCAGGTTGCCCTCGGCGGGGGTACCCAGGAACCGGTTCTGCAAGGTTCCGGTCTCCCCGGCGATGGCCAGGCCGTCGAGCAGCAGCGGGTACCAGCTCCGGCTCTGCGCCGCTTGCAGCAGCGAACGCCAGTCCCGCGCGGAGCGGCGATTGAGGTCGGACAGCCCGGACCCGTCCGCCTGCTCGGCAGAGGGGCGCATACACAGCGAGCCGCTCACCTCCTCGGCCGCCTTAATCCCCATGCCGGTCGACCCGCGCCCGGCGGCCACCAACCCCACTTCCTTGATGAGCAGCTCGGAGACGGTGTTGTCGCTGTCGGTGAGGATCTCGGTGACCAGCTCGGACACCGGGGGGGAGCGCAGCTCGGCCACCACCGTGGCGTCTGGTGGTGCCACCCCGAGGACCGGGGCGAACCCAACGGTCACCCCGGCGGCCGCCAGCATCTGTCCGAACAGCCGCCCGTTGTGCAACGCCGGCGACACGTAGAAGGGCACGTCGTTGCGGTAGTCGTTTCTGTCGGCGACCAGCGCCGACAGCGAACCCACCGAGTCCGGGTAGAAGTCCAGGTCCCACCCATCAGCGTTGCGGCGCGAGTCGTAACGCGACTCGTCCACCACCACCCCCCCGGTGATGCCGGTGATCCCCCGCACCCGCACCAGCGCCGCCAGCGCCCGCAGCGAGTGGTCGCCGCTACGGGTCAGGGTGGGGTCGCCACCACCCACCAGATACAGGTTGCCGGTGATGACCCCGTCGACGACGGGGCCGGTGGCGACCACGGTCGTTGCCAATCTTCGGTCCGGCCCCAGCACCTCGAGAGCGGTGATGGCGGTCAGGATCTTCTGGGCACTGGCGGGACGGAGCCGGCGGTTGGGGAGTCGAGCCGCCACCTCACCGAAACCGTCGATCCACACCGAGACGGCCACCGTCCCCTCCGCCAGGTCGGGGTGGGCCAGGCGGCGATCGATGAGGCGGGTGAGGGCTGCCGGGACCGCTTCGGTGGCGGTGGCGGTGACGTCTGGGTGCACGAGGCACTCGGTGCTGGGTCCCGCTGGCTGGGTGGCAGCGGGACCCGCGGTCGTCATTGCCGGGATCTGTCCCAGACCGGCGATGAGCAGCAGCACTGCCACCAGCCGGGAGACGCCCACCATGGAGGGGAACATACCCCAAGCCCGCGGGCAGGGATGTGCCACCACCGGCGAGCGGTGCCCCAGACAGGATTCGAACCTGCGCACCCGGCTCCGGAGGCCGGTGCTCTATCCCCTGAGCTACTGGGGCGGGAGTGGTCCGGGCTCCTGGGCCGGACCCTGCATGCCAATTGTACCAGCGAGGGCACCCGGTCCCCGGTGGCGTATCCTCGCCGTCCCTCCATGACCTCGATCGCCAGACACCTCAGCGGACGGCTCGCCGACGCCTTTGCCGCCCTCGATCTCGACCGCGGTTACGGGGAGGCCTCCGTGGCGCAGCGACCTGAGCTGGCCGACTACCAGTGCAACGGGGCCCTGGCGGCGGCGAGATCGGCGGGCCGTGCCCCGGCCGACCTGGCGGCGGCGGTGGTGGCCGGGGTCGACTGGGGCGATGTCATCGACACCATCGAGGTGGCCGGACCCGGTTTCATCAACATCCGGGTCGGTGGCGCCCACCTGGCCGCCGCCATAGCCGAAATGGCCAGGGACGAGCGGTTGGGGATCCCCCTGGCGGCGCCCTCGATGCGCATCGTGGTCGACTACGGCGGTCCCAACGTGGCCAAACAGCTCCACGTCGGTCACCTCCGCCCGGCCATCATCGGGGAGGCGGTGAAGCGGATGCTGCGCTTCGCCGGCCACGATGTGGTGGGCGACGTCCACCTCGGTGACCGGGGCGCCCCCATGGGCCAGATCATCGCCCTCATAAGGCGCCGCCAGCCCGATCTGGCCTATTTCGACCCGGAGGCGACCGTGCCGTTTCCGGCTCGGTCGCCGGTGACCATGGACGACC
>JACDBE010000339.1 GCA_013695075.1 Acidimicrobiia bacterium | reverse complement strand
CTCGCCTAGCATCACCAGGTTCTCCCGACCGGTGAGCAGCGGGTCGACGGTGGCGTCCTGGGCGGCCAGCCCGATGCGGCTCCTCACCTCCATGGGGTCGCGGCGTACATCGAAGCCGGCCACCGTGGCGGTTCCCTCATCGGCCTCGGTGAGGGTGGTGAGGATGCGAACCGCCGTCGTCTTGCCGGCCCCGTTGGGGCCGAGCACGGCGGTGACGGTCCCGGTCTCGACGTCGATGTCGATCCCGGCCAGGGCGGTCTTGTCGCCGTAGCGTTTGACCAGACCGGTTGCCTGGATGGCATGAGAAGACGGCATTGGCAGTGCCTCCGAAGCGGGAACCCGGCATTATGCCATGACCCAAATCCCCCAATGACTCCTCTCGGCGCCCCGGGTGGGCGCGACGCGCGCCGAGCGATGAGCTCTTTCCCGCAGACCGCTGGAGCCTCGACGTCTGACCGCCATCCGGGAACCCGCCCGAACACCGCCTCAGCGATCAGTTTCCCCTCCCTCGTCTGTTTCCCCTCCCTCGCTGGGAGGGGTACCGAGCGTTAGCGAGGCGGGGAGGGAGACAATCAGGGAGGGGACGCAGATCAGGCGAGGTGGCGGGCCAGCGCCGCGGCCCAGGCGGCGGTGGCCTTCGGCAGGTCGAGCGCACCGTGGCGGCCGAAGTCGATGGCGTCCCCTCCCACGGTGCCGATGCGGCGCCCCGGCATCGCCCCATCCAAGTCGGCGTCGCTCGGGACCACCGCCACCAGCCGGTGCGGCGATTCGGTAAACAGGTCCTGCCAATGGTCCACCTCGACGACGACGCCCACCTGCGACCGGATGGCGATCTCGGCCATGGCCACCGCCAGCCCACCCCGGGACACGTCGTGGAGCACCGGGCACCATCCGGCCAACTCGATGGCCCGTGCGACAACAGCCCTGCCGGCGGCGGGATCGGGGGCGGCGGGACGGCCGCGGCGCTGGTCGAGCACCACCCTGGCGAAGGCCGAGCCGGCGAAGTCGTCGCCGTCATCGGGTCCCAGCAGCCACA
Organism: Acidimicrobiia bacterium; assembly: GCA_013695075.1. Lineage (GTDB taxonomy): Bacteria > Actinomycetota > Acidimicrobiia > Spongiisociales > UBA5794 > JACDBE01. The sequence goes on along the minus strand of JACDBE010000339.1, from coordinate 5,968 downwards.
CCGCCATCCCCGCCTCGGCCCGGTCGAGCCGGGGTGGTCGGGCGGGCATGGGATCGGCTAGCCCCAGCATCCCCACCACCGGGGTGGGGTGGATGTCGACCCCGGCGGTCTCGTTGTAGAGCGACACATTGCCGCCCACCACCGGGATCCCCAGCGCTTCGCAGGCCACCGACAGACCCTCGATAACCTCGATCAGCTGCCACATCACCTCCGGCTTCTCCGGGTTTCCCAGGTTGAGGTTGTCGACCAGGGCGTATGGCCGGGCCCCGACGACGGCCACGTTGAGTGCCGCCTCCCACACGATGCGAGCGGCGCCCCGCTGCGGGTCGAGGGCACAGCGGGCCCCATCGCCATCGGTGGAGACCGCCAGACCCTTGCCGGTACCCTTGATCCGCAGCAGCGAGCCGTCATGGCCCGGCTCGACCACCGTGCCGAGGAACAGCTGGTGGTCGTACTGCCGGTAGATGGGCGAGGTGTCGCCGATGGCGGGATCGGCAAGCAACCGCAGCAGCGACGAGGGGACATCGACCGACGCCGGGAGGACCGGTCCGTCGGCCCATGCCGCCTCCAGGTCGTCGGGTTGGTGGTAGGGGCGAAGGTATCTTGGAGCGCCCTCCGCCAGCGAGGCGGCGGGCACCTCGGCCACCACCTCGCCGTGGTGATGCACCCTCAGCGTGCCCCCTTCGGTGACCTTCCCGATGACCGAGGCGGCGATCTCCCACCGCTCCGCCAGTGCCACCACCCGGTCGAGGTCGTCGGGGCGGACGACGGCCAGCATGCGCTCTTGGGATTCCGACATGAGGATCTCGGCTGCCGTCATGTCCATCTCGCGCAGGTGGATGGCGTCGAGGTCGACGTCCATCCCCATCCCGCCGCGGGCGGCCGACTCGGCGGTGGCGCAGGAGATCCCGGCCGCACCCAGGTCCTGGATCGCCACCACCAGGCCCTGCCGGTACAGCTCCAGGCAAACCTCGATGAGCTTCTTCTCCTCGAACGGATCACCGATCTGCACCGAGGGGCGCTTCGCCCCCGACGCCTCGTCGAAGCCGGCCGAGGCCAGGATGGAGGCGCCGCCGATCCCGTCGCGGCCGGTAGAGGCACCGAGCAGCACGGCGAGGTTCCCCGCCCCCGAGGCGGCGGACAGAACCAGCTGCTGGCGCCGCAGCAGACCAAGCGCCATGACGTTGACCAGCGGGTTGGCGGTATAGCAGTCGTCGAGCTCGATCTCGCCGCCAAGCGTGGGGACCCCCACGGCGTTGCCGTATCCGGCGATGCCCCGCACCACCCCGTCGAGCAGATACCGGTTGTGCGAGTCGTCGAGGGGTCCGAAGCGGAGCGGATCCCACACCGCCACCGGGCGGGCCCCCATGGTGAAGATATCCCGCAGGATCCCGCCGACCCCGGTAGCGGCACCCTGGTATGGCTCGACGAACGACGGGTGGTTGTGGCTCTCGATGCGCAGCGCCGCCAGCCAGCCGTCCCCCAGGTCGACCACCCCGGCGTTCTCCCCCGGTCCCACTACCACCCACGGCGCCTCGGTGGGGAACCTGGCCAGCCACGCTCGCGACGACTTGTACGAGCAGTGTTCGGACCACATCACCGAGTACATGGCCAGCTCGGCGGGGCGGGGTTCCCTGCCCAGGATGGTGACGACGGCGTGGTATTCGTCGTCGATCATCCCCAATGAGCGGTGGAGCGACTCGGTGGCGACGGGGGGCGTCACCGCACCGCCGCCAGCCGAAGAGCTATGAGGAACGATTCCAGCACCACCACCCCATCGGTCGATCCCAGGATCTCGTCCGATGCCCGCTCCGGGTGCGGCATCAGCCCGGCCACGTTGCCGGCAGCATTGGCCACCCCGGCGATCGCATCCAACGATCCGTTGACGTTGGCCTCCTCGGTGACGGCTCCGCACGGGTCGCAGTAGCGGAGCACCACCCGGTCGGTGGCAGCGAGCTCGCCAAGCATGGCGGCCGATGCGGTGTAGTTGCCCTCGTATGAGTTGAGGGGGAGCCGGAGCACGTCGCCGACGGTCGCCGCCGCGGTGAGGATACTGGCGGTGGACTCGACCCTGACGTGGACGGGCCGGCAGATGAAGCGCAGGTCCCGGTTGGCCACCAGCGCCCCGGGGAGCAGTCCGGCCTCGCACAGCACCTGGAACCCGTTGCAAATGCCCAGCACCGGTCTGCCGGCGGCGGCGAGCCGGTCCACCGCGGTCATCACCGGCGAGAAGCGGGCGATGGCGCCGGTCCTCAGGTAGTCGCCGTGGGCGAACCCGCCAGGGAGCACCACCCCGTCGGCCCCCGCCAGGTCGGCGTCGCCGTGCCACACCAGCTCGGCGGTGCCCCCCAGTGCCCGCAGGGCATGCACCACGTCCTGCTCGCAGTTGGTGCCAGGGAACACCACCACCGCCACCTTCACCGAACCGCCTCCCCCTCGGATACGAACACGGTGAAGTCCTCGATCACCGGGTTGGCCAGCAGCCGGGTGCACATGTCGGTGGCGGCAGCCCGCGCCGCGGCGGCGTCTGCCGCGTCGACCTCGAGGGTGATGGTCCGCCCGAAGTGGACCTCGCCCACCGGGTAGCCCAGCTGGCGCAGCGCCTTGGCGGTTGTTGCCCCTTCGGGGTCGGAGAGACCGTCCTTGCGGGTGATGGACACCACGACCCTCATCGGCCCGCCAGGTAGTCGTCGAACGACGCCCCGGTGAGCCGCTCGTAGGCCTCCACGTAGCGGCGCCGGGTCCCGGTGACAACGTCGTCAGGCAGCGTCGGTGCCGGCGGTGTCTTGTCCCACCCGCTCTGCTCCAGCCAATCGCGCACCGGCTGCTTGTCGAAGGAGGGCATGGTGGCGCCTGGCGTCCAGGCATCGGCCGGCCAGTAGCGGGAGCTGTCCGGGGTGAGTACCTCGTCGATCAGCAGCAGCTCGCCGTCGACCTCACCGAACTCGAATTTGGTGTCCGCGAGCAGGATGCCGCGGTCGGCGGCATGGTCGGCGGCCCGTTGGTAGATGGCGATGCTGCGCCGGCGCAGCTCCTCATAGGTGTCGTGACCCACCAGGGAGCGGGCGTCGGCCTCGGTCAGGTTCTGGTCGTGGCCGCTCTCCGCCTTGGTGGCCGGGGTGAAGATTGGTTGCTCGAGCCGGTCGGCCATCGCCAACCCGGCGGGAAGGTGTTCGGTGGTGGGGCCGCCCCCAGCGGCGTACTCCTGCCACGACGATCCGTACAGGTAACCGCGCACCACGCACTCCATGGGGATCACCTCGGCCCGGCGGACGATCATCGCCCGGCCCCGCAACTCATCGCGTTCGATGTCGCCGAGGCCGTGAACGGTGTCGACGTCGGCGGCGAGGAGATGGTGGGGGGTGTCGAGCAGCCCGAACCAGTGGATCGACAACCCGGTGAGCACCCGCCCCTTGTCGGGGATGGCGGTGGGCAACACCACATCGAACGCCGAAATGCGGTCGGAAGCGACCATCAGTATGCGGTCGTCGTCGAGCAGGTAGTTGTCCCGGACCTTGCCCGATCCAAGATGATGCAGCGCCATCACGGGTGGGGATGGTACCGCCGACTCGCCGGCGGCCCCGGCTCTTGGTGTCGACCCGCCTGGAACGAGAGCACGGCGAAGCCGGTCAGGCTCTCGACCGGCTCGGCAACGACCACGACACGGTCAACCCGCGCCCCGCGCGGGCCTTCTTGGGCGAAGGCAACGACGGCCTCCACGCTCGCCGGATCCCCTTCCAACACAGCTTCGACGGTGCCGTCGCGGTTGTTCCGCACCCAGCCGGCGATCCCGGCGGCGCGTGCACGCTGGCGTACCGAATCACGAAAGAACACGCCCTGGACGCGTCCATGGACGATGATGCGGGTACGGATCACGCCGCCATGGTGGCGCAGCGGACGTGGCACCGTCCACCGGCCAGGCGTGCTGGCTAGATTGCGCCTCGGACGACACCGCCACGACGGCGACGTTCGTAGGGGCGACCATGCTGAGCTACGTCTCTGGTACCTCCACCACACCGCTGATCGGCGAGACCATCGGCGACAACCTCGACGCCGTCGCCGACGCCCATCCCGACACCACCTGCCTCGTCTCTCGCCATCAGCAGATACGGTGGACGTACGCCGAGTTCATCACCGAGGTCGACCGCTGCGCCCGGGCCCTGCTCGCCTTGGGGGTGGAGCCGGGAGACCGGGTGGGGATCTGGTCGCCCAACCGGGCGGAGTGGGCGGTGGTGCAGTACGGCTCCGCCAAGATCGGGGCGATCCTGGTCAACGTCAACCCGTCGTACCGCAGCCACGAGCTGGCCTACGCCCTGGACCAGTCCGGGGTCTCGGTGCTGGTCACCGCCGAAGGCTTCAAGGGAACCTCGTACATCGACACCATCGATGCGGTGCGCCCCGAGCTGGGAGCCTTGCAGACCGTCATCTCCCTGGGCGACCGGGCTGACCTGTCGTGGAACGCCTTCCTGGACAGGGCCGGCGATGTCGAGGTCGACCGGGTGCGGGAGATCCAGTCCCGGCTCCAGTTCGACGACCCCATCAACATCCAGTACACCTCGGGCACCACCGGGAGCCCCAAGGGTGCCACCCTCACCCACCACAACATCCTCAACAATGGCTACTTCGTCACCGGGATGCAGGGGTTAGGCCCGGGTTCCGTGCTGTGCGTCCCGGTCCCGCTGTACCACTGCTTCGGGATGGTGATGGGCAATCTGGGGATGCTCAGCCGGGGCGGCACCGTGGTGTACCCGGCGGAGGGGTTCGAGCCGGCGGCCACCTTGGCGGCGGTGGCCGAGGAGCGCTGCCAGTCGCTGTACGGCGTCCCCACCATGTTCATCGCCATGCTCGACGACCCGTCGTTCGGCGACGCCGACCTCACCAGCCTGCGCACCGGGATCATGGCCGGTTCTCCCTGCCCGGTGGAGGTGATGAAGCGGGTCGTCGCCGAGATGCACATGGAGGAGGTCACCGTTGCCTACGGGATGACCGAGACCTCCCCGGTGTCGTACCAGAGCCGCACCGACGACCCCATCGAACGGAGGGTCTCCAACGTGGGGCAGGTGATGCCCCACGTGGAGTCCAAGATCGTCCACCCCGAGACCGGCCGGGTGGTGGAGCGGGGGCAACCGGGCGAGCTGTGCACCCGGGGCTACTCGGTGATGCTGGGCTATTGGGAGAACCCCGAGGCCACCGCCGAGGCGATCGACGCCACCGGATGGATGCACACCGGCGATCTGGCCGCCATGGACGACGAGGGGTACGTCAACATCGTGGGTCGCATCAAGGACATGGTGATCCGCGGCGGGGAGAACATCTACCCCCGCGAGGTGGAGGAGTACCTGTACTCCCACCCGGCCATCGCCGACGTCCAGGTGATCGGTGTCCCCGACCCCAAGTACGGGGAGGAGCTGTGCGCCTGGGTGCGGTTGCGCGACGGCCACCAGCTGACCATCGAGGAGCTACGCCGGTTCTGCCGGGACCGCATCGCCCACTACAAGATTCCCCGCTACCTGCGGATCACCGACGAGTTCCCGCTCACCGTCACCGGCAAGGTGCAGAAGTTCCGGATGCGGGAGACGTCCATCGAGGAACTCGACCTGGCCGCAGACGCCGCCACCGAGACCGCCTAGCGGATCACGCCTCTTCCCTCCCCGCCTCGCTCGACCTACCGCTGCGGGGGAGCAGCGGGGAGAGCTGGCGAAACCGCAGGCAACCTGCCCACACCCCGCCGCAGTACAGCAGGTCGTCGACCACGGCCAGCGACCCGAACGTCACCGGGTCGAGGTCAGGACGCCGCTCGGCCCACTCCATCGCCTTGCCGGCCACTACCAGCGCCAACAACCGGCGCTGCCGCGCCGGACCGGCCAAGGCGGCGACGGCCAGGGTGAGCGGTGCCCAGGTGCGCGTGAGCGCCGCCGCCAGTGGGCGGGCGGCGCCCAGTAAACCCGTGGCGACCAGACGGCCGCTG
>JACDBE010000260.1 GCA_013695075.1 Acidimicrobiia bacterium | reverse complement strand
CAGCCGGAGAGGGGTCGTGGGCGGCGAGGCACGATCTCATTCCCTCCCCGCCTCGCACCCCCTCCCCACAAAAGGGAGGGGAAACAGACGAGGAAGGAGAAACACCAAGAAATGGCGAGCGTGGGAGCGCCGGGGAAGGGTTGGATTGCGCTCCCACGCTCGTTGTTGCCCGGGTCCCGGTGAAGGCCCGGGATCCTCTAGAAGATCAGGATCAGGATGATCACGATCAGGATGGCGGCTCCCAGTCCGATATACATGGATTGGCTCCTTCGCTTCGGCGGGTCGGAAACTCGAACGGCGTCAGGTACCCGGAGCAGACCTATCCGAAACGTCCGACCCTGTCACCTAGGAAACGGTACTCGACGGCACCGGTCCTGTGCCCAGGTTTGAGGTCGGGGCGGAACGGGCAGTGCCCGGCCAAACGACGACCGGCCACACGACGACTAGGAGGTCGTGATGGAAGACGACGCAATCATGGACGCAATGAAGCTTCAGTTCGAAACCAAGTGGGATCTTCTCAAGAGCAGGATCAAGGAAGCCTGGGACGGCCTCACCGACGATGACCTCGACCGGACGGACGGGCAGTGGGACCAGGTGGTGGCGATCATCAACGATCGTACGGGCGAATCCGAGGAGGCTATCGAGGATCGTCTCGGTCAGATGGTCACCATGGTCGGCGAGGACGGTGAGGACGGTGAGGACGCCATCGCCGGCGTAGGCGACACGATGGACGACACCTCGTCGCCGACCAGCGGGCAGGACACCGCAGAGGCGATCGCCGACGGCGCCAGCGAGCGGTGACCTGACAGCACGATGACTTCAGGGTCTGTGGGGTGTCCCGCGGGGACACCCCCGTCACATCCTGACTGGTTGGCGGCCCCCAACCGCGCCGCGACAAGGCATCAACCAAGAGCAGACATCAACGGTCTGAGGAGGTGCGCCCTGTCGGCGCACCTTCTCACGCATCGGCCAGGAGGCGCAGCGAGGCCAGCGCCCTGGCGAGCAACCTGGACACATGCATCTGCGAGATCCCGATGACGGCGGCGATCTCGGATTGAGTCATCTCCTTGTAGAACCTCAGGTACAGGATGCGGCGCTCCCGCTCGGGGAGGTCGCCGATGACCGCCGCAACGGGCTCCCATCGTACCGCCAGACCTATCGCCGGGTCATCACCCCCCATCCGATCCAGCATCTCCAGCGTGTCGTCCTCACCTGCGGGCGTGTTGATCGACACCGAGGCAAAGGCCTCCCCGGCCTGCAGCGCCTCGAGGATCTCCTCTTCACCGCGACCGGTGGCGGTGACAAGATCGCTGACCCGTGGTGCTCGACCCAGCGATTGGGTCAGCTCGCCGGTGACCCGGCTCAACTCCAGCGAGGTCTCCTTCAACCCTCGGGGAACCCGCACCGACCATGCCTTGTCACGCAGGTGGCGTTTCAGCTCGCCGAGGATGGTGGCCGAGGCGAAGGTGGAGAACGAGGCCCCGCGGCCAACATCGAACCGTTCCAGCGCCTTGAGAAGGCCGATCGATGCCACCTGCTCGAGGTCCTGGATGTCCTCCCCCCTGCCGGTGAAACGTCTGGCGAACCCGGATGCCATCCGTGTGTACCGGGCGAAGAGCACGTCGCGGGCGGCGCGGTTGGTACGGATCATGGCAAACAGTGCTGCGTCGGGATGGTCCTCGATGCTCGGCAGCCGGCCCTCGGTGAGATCGAGCTCGAACCACGCCGAGGTCGCCTTGCCGTCGCCGTCGCCGTCGACGCCCCAGCGGTCGGAGATGCGGGCCAGCAACCTGCCCTTCCAACCATCGGGGTCCTCGTCAGCCTCTGCGCCGCCGGTCGGGCCGGGATCGGTCACCGCCACCCGGATCGTCGTCGGCCCGGGCCATACGTCGATGCGTAGCTCGTCGGTCGGGCCGGCACCGGCGCGGCGGACGGCGTCGGTCACCAACTCGGAGACGAGCAGCAGCACATCGACCACCCGAGGCGGCGGCGCTCCGGTGAGGAACCGTCCCACCGCCATCCGAGCCTGTCCCGGGGTTCCCACCGCCACCGGCAGGGTCACCACCAGCGGGTCACCCTCCGGCATGGACCTGGCCAATCTCGACGCGGAGCACGACCTGCTCATCACCGATCTCCACGTTGCCATCGAGCAGCGCCCGAACCACGTCGAGCGGTTCTGGGTTCTTGTCCACCCGGTCACCGGCCATCGGCATGCGTACCGTGACCCACCCGTCGCCGCCCTCCACAGACAGTTGCAACGAGTCGACGGCGTCGAGCAGGGCCATCGTGGCCCCTTCCGACACCGCCATCTTCAGATCGGTGATGCGGTCCTCGTCGAGCCCCATCTGGCGGGCGACCCCGCCAACGAAGATGCGCAACGTCAGCAGGTAATCGGCCGAGCCGGGGACCGTGATGGCGTACGTTGCCGCCATAGGGGGTTCAGGGTGTGATGGCATCCACGCTGTCGAACAATGGGAAGTGACTCTCCAGCGCGGTGACCTCGAGGAGGCGATGCACCGGACCGTCGGTGACCACCAAGGCCAGGCGGTGACCATCGGCCGCCAGGCGTTTCTCGGCGGCGAGAATGGCCCGCAGCCCCGTCGAGTCCATGAACCCGACCTCGGAGAGATCGAGGATGACATCGCCCCCGGAGTCGATGGCCTCTGCGAGCCCCTGCTCCACGTCGGGAACCGTGGCCAGGTCGATTTCGCCGCGGGCGGTGACCACCGCCCACGGCTCACGGCGGGACACCTCGACGGTGATGTTGGGTCGCATCGACCTGACCTGAGGACGGGGACCGCATCGTAGTATGCCGCCGGTGCCGGTATCTCAGCAGTCACAGGTCTTGGTGGTTGTTCCGGCCACCGCCGACGCCACCCATCTGTTGCGCGCCACCGCTCAGTCGCTGGCTCGCGGGGAGTTCGATGTTGACCGGCTCGACGACCTGGCGCTCGCCATCGGGGAGGCCGCCTTCGAGCTGATCCGCCTCGACGGGGCCGCCAACCTGGCGATGACCGTCGACGGTGACGGGGGACATCTCGACGTCACCCTGTCGGTGGACGGCCCCGCTC
>JACDBE010000258.1 GCA_013695075.1 Acidimicrobiia bacterium | reverse complement strand
AGGCGGCGACGGCCAGGGGGAGCGGTGCCCAGGTACGGGTGAGCGCCGCCGCCAGCGGGCGGGCGGCGCCGAGTAAACCCGTGGCGACCAGACGGCCGCTGAGCCCGCCCCCTCCAGGCAGGTGCCGCAACGCCCGGTGCAGCCCCAGCCAGCTCCACCCCGCCAACCCGGCGGCCAGCCACCACCGGCCCAACAGCAGCGCCAGCCAACTTGCCAGCGTCCAAGGCGACGCCCGCACCGCCGCCAGAGCGGCGGGGTGGCGCTCCGCCAGGGGTCCCGCCGAAGTGCCGTACAGCCAGCGGCGCCTTGCGATGGCGGCGGGGCGACGGCGATGATGGTGCCCGGCGAGCACCCGGCTGTCGTAGCGAACCTCCCACCCCGCCTGATGGAGCCGCCACACGAAGTCGACGTCCTCGCCGAAGCGGAGCCCCTCGTCGAATCCACCGACCTCGTCAAAGGCGCTGCGACGGACCGCGATGGTGGCGGTGGGGACGAAGCTGACTCGGGCATCGGGGCGGACCGGTCCCGACAGGGGACCCATGTCGATGGGGGATCGGGTCTGCTCGTAGCGGCGGAGGATTTGCCGGCCCGGTGCGGCGGCGCCCACCACCCGGGGGGCCACCGCCCCCACCGCCGGGTCGACGAGGTGGCCAAGCAGCCTCGCCAGCGTGCCCGGCTGGGGAACGCAGTCGGCGTCGACGAATACGATGAACTCCCCCCCGGTGGCGGCCACCCCCCGGTTGCGGGCCGCCGCCGGACCGACGTTTGCATGCAGCCGGACCACGGTGGCTCCCGCCCGGCGGGCCTGGTCGCCGGTGCCGTCGGTGGAGCCGTCATCAACCACCGTCACCGGACCGACCTCCAGACCGGCGGCAATGGCTCCGGCGACATGGGCGGAATGGTCGTGGCCAGGGATCACCACGGCCACCTCCCTGGGCGAGGCCGCGGCCGGCGGTTGGGGATGGAGCATCCCCGCCCGCACCATGCGGTCGATCAGAGCGCCTCCCGCCGCGCTGAGATCGGCCGGCGCCCGACCGGTGACCAGCAACGTCGACATGAGGCGGGCACCGGCGGCGGTGAGCCTGAGGACCCGGGTGGGGGTGCCGCCGACCACGACCCGATGAGGCAACCGACGCACCGTGGGGTCGATACCGAACGAGCAGGATCCCAGCCAGACGTGGTCGATCATCGCTCCGTAGTATCACCGGCGCCTGAAGGGAGGCGTGATGACACCCGCTGCTGACACCGTGACCGAGCCCGCGCCCGAGCCGGCAGCCCTCGCCGCCGACGACGACCCGTCGGCGCCCCTCGCCGAGGAGGAGATGCTGGAGGAGGAGGTGCTGGTCGAGGAGATCTCCATCGACGGCATGTGCGGGGTGTACTGATGCCATTCGATCCCGATCGGCCATACCGGGTCGATCCGAAGGTGGCGCTGCGGCCGGAACCGTTCGGGGCGCTGGCGTACCACTACGGCAACCGGCGCCTGCTGTTCCTTCGCTCCACAGCGTTGGTGTCGGTGCTGGAGCGGCTCGACGACCATGTCTCGGCGGCCGAAGCGGTGGCCTCGGTCACCACCGCGGCGAGGTCCACCTCGGCGCTGCTGGCGGCGTTGGGCCACCTGGAGTCATCGGGGGTCATCGGTGCTCGCTGACCAGCTACAGGCGGGGCTGAGCTCACCAATCTGCCTCACCTGGGAGCTGACCTACGCCTGCAACCTGCAATGCGTGCACTGCCTGTCGGCGTCGGGCCGGCGGGATCCCGACGAGCTGGACACCGCCCGGGCCCTGGCTCTGGTGGACGAGTTCGCCGCCATGCAGGTGTTTTACATCAACATCGGCGGCGGCGAGCCGCTGCTGCGGCGGGACTTCTTCCCCATCGTGGAGCATGCCGTCGGCAGCGGCGTCGGGGTCAAGTTCTCTACCAACGGCAGCCTGCTCGGGCGTGAGGCGGCCACCCGGATCGGCTCCTTGGACTACGTCGACGTCCAGGTCAGCCTGGACGGGGTCACCGCTGAGGTGAACGATGCGGTGCGCGGGGACGGCAGCTTCGCCCG
>JACDBE010000205.1 GCA_013695075.1 Acidimicrobiia bacterium | reverse complement strand
GCGGGACCGCCACTCGCCAAGCCCCTCCCGGGCTGCTCCGCAGCCACCCCTCCCCACCCGGTCAGTCTGATGCATTCAGCCCGGCGCAGGCGCCGGGCTGAATGCGAACAACGGGTCCATACGCGCCGAGAAAGGGGCCGTAGCCCCTCTCTCTGAGTCGACGCGGTGGTCTACGCCTCGGGGACGAGGACGGTGTCGATGATGTGGACGGTGGCGTTAGCGGTCTGCACGTTGCCGCAGATCACCTGGGCGCCGTTGACCGAGATCAGGTCGCCGGAGGCCTCGATGGTGAGGTCGCCGCCGTTGACGGTGGTCACGGTCCCGGCATCCACCAGACCAGCCATGTCGAGGGACTCGCCGCCCACCACGTGGTAGGTGAGAATCGACGTGAGCTGCTCGGTGTCGGCCATGATCGCGTTGAGGTCCGCCTCGGGGATGGCCGCGAATGCATCGTTGTAGGGGGCGAAGATCGTGAATGGGCCTTCGCCATTCAACGTGTCGACCAGTCCGGCCTCACCCACGGCGGTCACCAAGGTGGACAGCACCGGGTTGTTGGAGGCGGCGGTGGCGGCGGGATCGTCGGCCATGCCGTCGAACGAGCCTTCACCATCGGCGGGCACTGCAGCACAGGCCTCACCCTGGTTCATGGCGGAGAGATCGGCCATCGCCTCGGTGGTGTCGGCCATCGCCTCGGTGGTGTCGGCCATCGCCTCCGTGGCGGGAGGGGCGTCCTCGGCATTGTCGCCTCCGCAGGCGGCAAGCACCAAGATGAGGGAGGCGGCCGTGGCCACCAGCCTGACATGTCGCTTCGTGGTTCGCATTTAGTCTTCCTTTCTTGGCCCGAAGGTGGGCTGTCTCGTATGGTTCGGAGATGAGGACGCGATCGGATTGGTGGAGAGTCAGCCTTCGTCCACCAGAACCACGATCGAGTGCCAGCCTGTGGCGCCGTCGGGTATGGGGGGGACCCTTTCGTCGGTCTGTGTCTCTCCCGTGGCGTCGGTGGCGCGCACGGCGATGTCGTGCCGCCCCGGCGTGGCATCCCACGCCAGCATCCATTGGCGCCAGGTGGTGTCGTTGAGCTCCTCGGAGAGTTCGGCTTGCTGCCACTCGTCCTCGTCGATGCGGACCTCCACGCCGGAGATGCCGCGGGTCTGGGCCCAGGCCACACCGGCCACGGCGGTCTCGCCTGCCGGGATTCGGGTGAGAGGGCGGGGTGTGTCGATCCTCGATTGGGTCTTGATCGGGGCCTCCACGGCCCATCCTCGGTCGACCCAGTAGTGGTCGAACTCCGCAAAGGTGGTGAGCTCGATCTCGGTAAGCCACTTGGTGGCCGAGACGTAGCCGTAGAGACCGGGAACGACGAGCCGCACGGGGAAACCGTGCTCGAGGGGCAGCGGCTCACCGTTCATGCCCACTGCCACCAGGGCGTCACGTCCGTCCAACGCCGCCACCGGGAAGCCACAGGTGTAGCCGTCGACCGATCGCCCCACGATCTGGTCCGCCGCCGGGTCGACACCGGCCTCGGCGAGCAGGTCGTCGAGACGGATGCCGAGCCAGCGGGCGTTGCCGACCAAGCCGCCTCCGACCTCGTTGGAGACGCAGGTCATCGTGATGTCGGTTTCCACGAGGGGACGTTGCAGGATCTGGTCGAACGTCAACTCCAACGGCCGCGCCACCATCCCGGTGACGGCGAGGACGTAGCCCTCGGTTGACACCTGCGGCACGGTGAGGGCCGTGTCGATGCGATAGAAGGACTCGTTGGGGGTGAAGAACGGGGACAAGCCCTCCACGTCGAGGGCGGTGGCGGGCGGGGGAGCAGCCAGCGGTTCGGGCGGCACCGGCAGGCGGAGCGTGTCGCGACTGGCGCCGACCTGAAAGCGTGAATCGAGGAGGCGGCCCACGCCGCCCATTACGGCGGCGGCCACGAGAAACGAGCCGGAACCGAATAGGAAGGCCCGGCGTGAGGCGGCGGAGTGAGGGCTTAGACCTCGCTCCGCAGGTTGGTCGGCGTCGGGTGCATTCGCCCACCGCACCTGCAGGGTGAGGGCGAATGCGCCTGCGATCGCTCCGACGATACTGGGCAAGGCGCCCACTGTTCCGGCAGTGCCGAAGCCGCCGGCCACCGCCCCAAGTACCCCGAACAGGCCGATCCCGGCCAGTCCGAGACTGAGACGGCGAACCGCAACGATCCCGACTGCGGCCGAATAGGCGAAGAGGACCACACCGATCCCGATGAGCAGGGCGAGCTTGTCGTTGGTGTCGAACAGGTCGATGGCCATCTCTTTGATCGGGGATGGCACCAGGTCGATGACCCGGTCGCCGACATCGAGCACCGGTGAGCGAAGGGACGCCGATAAGCCGGCGACGAGTTCGGCCAGACCGAGTGCCACCAAGCCGGAGACGACCCCGGCGATCGCACCACGAAGACGAAGACGTGATCTCATGGCAAAGGTTCGGATCGGCGGCCGTCACGGATGGGTCCTGGCCAGCGTTCACCCGCATCTCGCCGACCGCGATAGGCAAGCAGCCGGTGTCGCCTCGTGGACGGCATCCTCGCTGCCGTCATCATCGCCGCGTATGTTCTAACCAGGGGGTATGCCGGGTGGGCGCGGCTACAGCCGGTCGGCACCAGAGTGCGGAGATCGCCCGCCCAGGGCGATCGTCAACGGCCCGGTCACGAAGCGGCCTGCCGCCAGGCGGGGTGCGGGGAGAGACCGGTCAGCAGGGCCGTAGCGCCCCGCCAACAGGCGGCGGCAGTAGTCGCCGTTGGTGTCGATGCTCACCCGCACCGTGCGTGCCCGGTGCAGGTGGAGCGGCACCTCCGATGGCGTGACCGATGTCCCGTCGGGGCGTAGCAGCAGCGGGTCGTCGTCGCCGGAGGGGATGCCCAGCTCCCGCCGGCGGTGGCGCAGCCGTTCCCGATCGGCCGAAACCGGAGCATCGCCCAGCGTCATCGAACCTACTTGGTCCGGAGGGACCCCAGCGGCCAGCAGGGGACGGGCTACTCGGTCCTGAGCAGCGAGCTCCGCCTTGCGCAGGAAGTCCCGGCGCAGCCCTTCCAGCTCGTTCTCCGCCAGACCGTCGAACGATGCCACGAACCCGGCGCCGCTGGCGACGCCGCCATTGATCTCCGCCGAGGCGAAGTGATCCTCCAACACCACTTCGACGCCTGCGATCCCGGCGACGCCGGCGATGGCGGCGTGGGCGTCGGCCACCATGAGGAAGGCGAAGTTGGCGGCGCAGAAGAACGTCGGCAGACGCAGCCGGACGGTGGCTCGCCCGTCGGCGTCGACGGCATGGGCGGTGACGAAGCCCAGCTCGACGATCGAGGTGTCCAGCTCGGGGTCGCGCACCGTGTCGAGGGCAGCGAGGACCGCCTCGTCCAGGGCAGCCGAGGCTGCGACCTGAGTACTTGGTGCCACCGGGTCCGGCGCCGCGGTCACGACGGTGCCAGCACCGCCGACTCGTCCTCCGGGATGCGGAACTCGCCCGGAACCTCCAGGTCGTACAGGCGGGCGGCGTTGAGCCCGAGGATCTTGCGCTTGGCCTGGGTGGTGAGCGGGGCGTAGTCGGAGAAGTCCTCCCCGGTGGGCATCTGCCAGGCGGCGAAGCCCTCCACCTGCCAGCGCGGTTCCCAGATGGCGTAGTCGCTGCCGAAGATGATGCGGTCCTCGCCCAGCCAGAACATCAGCTCGCCCATGACCTTGGCGAACATCCGGGGGCGGGCGTGCATCAGGCCGCCGACGACCACCGCCAGCCCGGCGTACACGTTGGGCTCCTGGGTCGCCATGAAACAGAAGTCCTCGATGCGGGGCAGCCCGACGTGCTCGACGATGAAGTTGAGGCCGGGGAAGTTGGTCGCCGCAAAGTCGACGTCGGAGACGTCGAAGGCATCCTTGTCGAGTGGCCAGATCGTGGGCCCCTTGTGGACGTGGAGGTTGACCACCCCCAGCCGTTGGCACGCCTCGAGGTACCGGGCCGCCTCGTCGCTCTTCAGGCTCCAGCCGCGCGAATCCCCCTTCCACTCGGCGGTATATAGCTTGGCCCCCTTCATCCCCCAGCGCTCCACCTTGGCCTCTAGGTCCTCCAACCCGGCATCGCCGTCACGGGGATCCCATGCCGTGTTGAGCACGAACTTGTCGGGGTACTTGTCGGCGAGGATGGCGTTGCGCTCGGTGGTATTGAATCCCTCGGTGTACCACTGCTTGAGGTAGGTGGGTTGGAAGATGGCGACGTCGACGTGGCCCTCGTCGAAGAGGTGCCGCATCATTAGGTCCTCGTCGTAGCGCTGGTACTGCTCCAGCGGCCAGTGGGTCTCCTCCGGGCCGAGCCCGTGGTAGGCGTAGAAACACTCGATCCAACCCTTGGCATACTCCTCCTGGCCCTCCACCCAGTTGTCCGGGGCGGCATTCCAGTAGTGGACGTGGCCGTCGACGATGTAGTACCGCTCGCCGTCGTGTTCGTACATGAGCTTCGGTCTCCTTCGCTTGTCGGGGGCTCGGTGGCGGGATCGGCCTCCTACGGGACGATGATGGCGCGACCACGCACATTGCCGGCGTCGAGGTCATCGAACGCCTGCAATGCGGATGTCAGCGGGTAGGTCTTGGTATGCAGGGAGACCTTGCCGGCCTCGGTGAGCACCATCAGCTCGGCGAGGTCGTTGTAGGTCCCCACCAGGTTGCCCACCACGTTGATCTCGGTGGAGATGATGTCGATGGTGGGGATGCTCACTGCGCCGCCGTAGCCGATGACGAAGTACGAACCGGCCCGCCGCAGCATGCGGGGGCCTTCCAGCTCGGCACCCTGTTCGGCGACGAAGTCGATGACCACCTCGGCCCCCATGCCACCGGTGAGCTCGATGATCTGGTCGACATGGCTGCCATCGGCCACCACCGTGTCGTCGGCGCCGAGCTCAGCGGCCAGCGCCAACGCCTCGGGGTTCCGGTCGACGACGACGATGCGAGTGGAGGTCAACGCCGCCAGGCACTGGATCCCGATGTGGCCCAACCCGCCCGCACCGACCACCACGCACACCGTCCCTGGGTACAGCAGGGGAATCGCCTTGCGCACCGCGTGGTAGGCGGTGAGCCCGGCGTCGGCGAGGGCGGCGACGTCGGCCGGTTGGGTCGACGGGTCCAGGGGTACGCAGGCCCGGGCGCTGGTGAGCAGGTACTGGGCCATGCCGCCGTCGGTGTTGATGCCGGGGAAGGTGCTGCCGGAGCAGTGCATGTCGTCGCCGGCGCGGCATGCCCGGCACAGACCGCACGTCGGAGTGGGATGAAGGATCACGGTGTCGCCGACGCTGACGTTGGTGACGCCGGCACCCACCTGGCGCACCCAGCCGGCGTTCTCGTGGCCAAGCGTGTACGGCAGGGCGACGTTGCTCTTGTCGGCCCATTGCCCCTCGATGATGTGCAGGTCGGTGCGGCACAGCCCGGACCCGCCGATCTCCACTATGACATCCAGCGGTCCGGCGATGGTGGGATCGGGCACGTCATCGAGGACGGGATCCTCCCCATAGGCGTGGAGGCGGATGGCCTTCATCGGCCAAGGATTCCGGGCAGCGGGGTGACCAGCACGGCACCAGCGACGTTAGCACCGGGCGCGGCAGAGCAACGGGCTAGGCTCGGAGGAGTTGGCGGATGTAGCTCAATGGTAGAGCTCCAGCCTTCCAAGCTGGTGGTGCGGGTTCGATTCCCGTCATCCGCTCCAGGAGTCTCCGGCAGCGCTCCAGCCCCCGTAGCTCAGAGGACAGAGCAGGAGCCTTCTAAGCTCTTGGTCGAGGGTTCGAATCCTTCCGGGGGCGCCGAGCCGGACCAACGTGGTCCGGGCCCGGCTCCGGGGGGCGGCGAGCCCGCCGATGCCACCACATGGTGGCCGTAGCTCAGCCTGGTTAGAGCGCCTGGTTGTGGTCCAGGAGGTCGCGGGTTCGAATCCCGTCGGTCACCCCATCCCTCGGGGGGCTCTCCCCCCCGAGTCCCCCGAGGGAGCCCTTACGCCGCCTCCGGCAGCACCGACGCAGCCGGGTTCTGAGGACACGAGCACGGCCGCCGTGGGGTGGGGGCCGCCAGGGGAGGAGGGTCGGAACCAACATCGTCGGGCACCCAACCACGGCGATGGGGTAGGGGCCCCATCTGCGGGAGGGGGCGAGCGCAGCTCGCCGGGTATGTCCAGCCAAGCGGGACTCCAGACGAGGGCGTCGCCCTGGAGACCGGGGTCCACTACCCTCCCGCCTGCTCCGACCGGCCCTGGTTGGAGATCCCCGCCCTCCCGAGGAGTTCGCAACCGTGCACAGTGAGGTGACCGAGGCCGGCCCGTTCGAGCGACTGCTCACCCTCCACATCGACGACGCCGACCTTGAAGTCGCCAAGAACGCCACCGCCCGCCGGCTGTCACAGAAGCTCAAGATCAAGGGCTTCAGACCGGGCAAGGCTCCGCGGTCGATCGTGGAGCGGATGGTGGGATCCGACTCGCTGCGCGCCGAGGCGGTGGACGAGGCACTCCCCGCTTTGGTGGGCCGCGCCGTTGAGGAGAGCGAGCTGGAGCCGGTGACGATGCCTGCGGTACAGGACATCCGCAACCGCACCGACGGGGGCATCGACGTCGACGTCAAGATCACCCTGTGGCCGGAACTGGCCGAGATCCCGGACACAGCCCGCACCGTCGAGGTCGAGCTCCCCGAGGTCGAGGACGACGAGCTGGACGCCCAGATCGACCGGGTGCGCAGCCAGTACGC
>JACDBE010000191.1 GCA_013695075.1 Acidimicrobiia bacterium | reverse complement strand
CACCCCCAACGACACCGCCCGACCCGGCGCCGACGACAGTCCCCCCCGAGCAGCCGCCTTCCACCACGCCTCCCGACGAGACACCCACCACGTTCCCCCCGGACGAGAGCCCGGCGGAGGAGCCGGCGACGGTGATGCCGCCGGTGACACCGCCGGAGGAAGACCTTCCACGCTGACCGTCTTGGGCTGGCGGCTGTTGCCACCGGTTCCGAGGCCCCAGCCCCAACCGCCGCCGCCCGTCAGGGTGGCGAAGTCCGGCAAGGACACAGCGGCACCAGCACGTCACCGTCGTTGAGCGTGGTGCGGATCGAGGCATCGGCGGTGGCCAGTGCATCCAGCACCTCGGGGGTGGGATGGCCGAACCGGTTGTCACCGACGCTGATCACCGCGACCGAGCCGACGGTCTCCTTCAGCCAAACCAGGTCGGTAGTTGAAGACCCGTGATGGGGAACCTGGAGGACGTCGGGCCTTCTGGCCGGGAGTTCGTTCTGCGCCACCGCCTCCACGTCACCGGTGAGCAGCACCTCGACCCCTCCAGCGGAAACCGCCATGACGATGGAGCCGTCGTTGTCGGCGGCGTAGCGACGCTGCGGACCGAGCAGCTCGACGGTGATGCGGCCCAGGTCGGCACCATGACCCGCCCCCACGGCCGTGGCAGGCACCCCGAAGGCGGCGGCCGCCTCCAGCAGCTCAGTTAGCAGCTCCCCGGTCTCCTGACCCGCCGGGTACCAGATCTCGCCGACGTCGCGCTGGTCGAACACTCCCTCGAGGCCAGCGGTGTGGTCGGCGTCGCCATGGGTGACGATGAGCAGGTCGATGGCGCCCACGCCGTGACGACGCAGCGCCGCCGCCAGCACCACCGGGTCGGGACCTCCATCGACCAACACCACCATGTCCGGCGGATCGCGCAGCAGGATGGCGTCGCCCTGACCGACGTCGAGGAACACCACCACGGGCTGGGTCGGCGCCGCCAGCGGCAGACCCCAGGCGACCAGACCGGCAACGGCGGCCACCGCCAGGATCGGCCGCAGGTTCCCCGCCACCCGCAGACAGACAACGACGCCGCCCAGCCACAACAAGCCCACCGCATCGAGCTGGGGCCAGCCTGCCGCCAGCCCTGCCACGCCCAGAACCCCCTGGGCGGCCGCCAACCCGATGTCGAGGGCAGGATCGAGCCCGGTGACGGCGCCGATCCCGCCGAGGATGGTCGCCGCCGTCACCAGCGGCATCGCCAGGACATTGGCGACGGGGCTGAGCAGCGGCACCGTCCCGAACTGGACCAGCAGGATGGGGAGGACGGCGAGCTGGGCCCCGGCGGTGGCGATCAACACGGTCCACAACCAGCGGGGTCGTGGCGGTGATCTCACGGCGATGGCGAGCATCACTCCTGCGGTGGCAGCCACCGACAGCTGGAACCCGACGTCGATGGCCAGCTCCGCCGACCACAGCAACAGCCCGACCACGGCCATGCCCAACGCCCGCCAGGGGTCGATCGGGATCCCGACGATACGGCCCACCAGCAGCACCCCCGCCATCGATGCCGCTCGCATCACGGACGGCTCCCATCGGGTGGCGACCACGAACACGCCCAGCGCCAAAATGCCGAGACCGGCGCGCAGGCGTGGATCGAGCCGCAAGGGGCCGATCACCAGCCACCATGCCCCCAGGAACATGGCGACGTTGCTCCCCGACACCGCCACGAAGTGGGTCAGCCCGGCCTGGCGCAACTCGTCGAGGCTCGAGGCCGACAAACCCTCGGTGTCGCCGACCAGAAATCCGGCCACCAGGGCGGCGGCCTGGGATGGGGGCCCCGCCAGCCCCTCGAGAACGGTGCGACGCAACAGGTTCCCGGGACCGAAGAACGGCCCCGCGGCTGGCGTCACCAGGGTGACCGAGGTCGCCTCCAGGGACGCTCGATAGCGCTGCCCCCGGTACCGCCCCGGGTCGTCGGCGACGACGCCATCGACGGTGACCATGTCCCCGGCGGCGATCCCGTCGAGGGTGCCCCGGGCCTCCGCGGGGTCGGGACGCCGGATCCCGTCGACGGTGGCTGCATCGTCGAGCGCCACCAGCAATATGACCTCGTCGGCGAGGGTGGGGCCCGAGGCGCGCACCAGCATCGTCGGCCCGAAACGCCCGAGGGCGGGATCGGACAGCACCCGACCTGTCGCCTGGAGCCCACCGCGATCGATGGGCACCGCCGCGGCGGAATCGATGCGGGCTGCGGCGAGCATGCCAGCGCCGAACCCGGCGCAGGCGAACCCGACCAGCACCGCCGCCAACGCCACCCGGCGGACTGCCACCGAGGCGGCGAGCGCCACCACCCCTGCCACCGCAGCCATTGGCACCGTGTCCAACCCGCCGGCCAGCCCCAGCCAGCACCCCAGCCAGACGGCGACCGCCACCGCCAGATGGCGCCGCGGCAGGGCGACGGCCCGGTCACGGGACCAGGACGAGGTCACGGAGAGCCGCCAGCTTTCCCTCACCTATCCCGGGGACGTCGAGGAGGTCCTCGACGGTCTGGAAGGGTCCGTTGGCCTGGCGATGCGCGACGATGTGGGCGGCGATGACCGGACCGACACCCGGGAGCAGTTCGAGGGCGGCTGCATCGGCATGATTGAGGGCGATGCGACCATCGGTAGGGGCGCCCTGCGGTGCCGAGACCGTCGGCACGAGGGTACCGGGGACCTCGGTGGCCGCTCCGCCGGCCGAGGGCACCACCACCTGCTCGCCGTCGCCCACCGGAGCCGCCAGATTGATCGAGGTCACATCCGCCGTCCGGGCGGCACCACCGGCGGCGGCGATGACATCGGCGATGCGAGCCCCTACGGGCACCGAGACCAGACCGGGCCGAGCCACCGCTCCGGCGACGTGCACCGTGATGACATCGACTGGCGCCGGTGTCGCCGCCGCCGCTATCGATGACGGTGTGACGTTGGCAGCCGACGGCGCCAAGCCCTCGGGAACGCGTTGCGACGCGAACCCCCACCACAGCATCCAGCACACCAGGAGGAGCACTGCCACTACGGCGCCTACCGCCCGATTCCGGGCGGTGGCAACCCCTCCAGCCGGCGTCGCCGGTGCTAGCGATCGAAGCAGACGACGTCCGAGGTCGACCGGGCCGTCGGCCTGGCCGTGGTTGCGGCCATCGTGAGATCCGACTGATCGACCGAGGACCGCATTGCCGACCTCACCCCCGCCCGGCCCTTTCACCCAACCATCCGCCGGAGCACCGACCACTCCGTCCACCGGTCCGACCTGACGACGGGACTCGTTGACCGAGCGTTCTTCGCTGCCGACCTCGACGGTGTTGCGGCGCGCTGCGATCGCTCCCGTGGTTCTGACCGAGCCCTCGGCCCACCCCACCGGCACTGCCGGTTCTCCTTGTCGGTCGTGTTCGTCTCCCCTCGTCGTGGGTGCTGTCTCGTGCGGTCTCGGTGCGGTATCGATGGCGGCCTCCTCGATCCGCCCGTCGGGACAGGTACGCGTCCAGGGACACAACTACCACCTGGGTGTGACAAGAACCAGGGTGGTGATCGGAACCCGACCCCCGTGGCCTGGGCGGCGGAGCTTGGCGGCCCTCTGGAGCACACCAGGGTCGCCCTACGCTGACGTCATGGCAATCGACGTGACCTCGGGGGACATCACCCAGCTCCAGGTCGACGCCGTGGTAAACGCCGCGAATGAGCATCTGCAACATGGTGGCGGGGTGGCTGCGGCAATAGCCCGAGCGGGAGCCCCGCAGGTCGACAACGAGTCCACGGCATGGGTACGGGAGCATGGTCCGGTCGGCCCCGGGGAGGCTGCCCACACCGGTGCCGGCGCCATGCCAGCGGACTGGGTGATACATGTCGTCGGACCCCGCTACCGCCTCGGGCAGGACAACGCGGCGTTGCTCACCCAGACCGTGGATACCGCCCTTGACCGAGCCGTCGACCTCGACTGCCGATCGGTGGCGCTGCCCGCCATCTCCGCCGGCATCTTCGGATATCCCCGTGACGAGGCCACCGGCGTCATCGCCACCGCCGTCGAGGCGTGGCTACAGCGACATCCCGATGTCCTCGACCGGGTGGTGCTGGTGGGCTTCGACGATGCCACCGCCGACGCCTTCCGCCGCGGCTTGACGACGCCATGAGCTGCTCACCGCCCGTCGACAAGACCGGGGCGCGCCCGGCGGGAATGGTGGACCGAGCCGACGGTCAGCTGAGCATTTGTATGGCGGTCTCGACGGCGTCGGTGAGGGCATCCTCGAAGATGAGGGCCAGGGCGCCGGTGAGGTTCACCCCGGCGTGGACCGCTATGGGCAGACCGATGTCCCCGGACCGCATCGCCAACCATCCCAGGACGGCGCCGATCACGAACAACCCAGGGACGGCGAACAGGGCGGCGGGATCGGCCAGGTGCACCGCGGCGAAGAGCGCCGCCGACGCCAGGATCGATGGCCACGGGCCCATGGAGCGCCGCAGCCGCGACAGCAGGACGCCCCGGTAGACGATCTCCTCGACGACCGGGGCCACCACCACCAGCAGGATGAGAAGGACGGCGATCTCCACGAACTGGTTGGCGCCGCCGGTCACCTCGGCAACGGCCTGCTGGGGGGGGTCGTCGGGGCCGAAGACCTGGATGAGGCTGCCGACGACCACAGCCACCACCACCTGGAGAACGAGCCCGGCGCCGACACCCCACGTGTCCGCCCACCGCCAGGCCAGCCCGACACTGGGCGGTAGCGTGCCATCACCGCGTCGCCTGACGAGCACCACCAGGGCTGCGATGCTGGCCGCCGATTGAGCGAGCAGTGTCACCGCGATCTCGACGATCCCGATCTCCCCGGTACCGGTGACAGCTATCAGCACCGAGCCGGCGGCGATGGCGGCGGCGAACCCGGCACCGAGGGCGATGATCGCGTCGGGAAACGTCCACCTGGTCTCCGGCAGGTACGGCGTGTCCAGCGAACGCCACCGGCTCACCGGGGGCGATGTCACGGAGAGTGGCGGCCGGGTGCGAACCGGGAGGCGATGGCGCGGGCCTCGACCTCGAGGCGGATGTCCCGGTAGGCGTCCCAGTGATTGCGTCCGTGCCAACGTGCCGATAGGTAGTCGCCGGTGTAGCGGCCGATGTGCCGCCACGCCCCGATGCGCCGGTACTGGTCGAGGTGGGCCAGCTCGTGGACGATCAGCGTGCCGTGGCGCCACGCCTTGTTCGGGTCGGTGAGGCTGGCGAAGACTTCGGGGACGACCGAGATCCCCCAAGGGGCGGTGACGGCGACGATCCCCTTTGCCCAGACGCGCCGATACGCCCGGGACGCCGGAGTGATCCTGGTACGAGCGGGATCGACGTTGGGCAGGGCGCGGCGCACCTCGTCGGGATCGATCCCGGCGGCGAGCAGTGCCCGCTGCGCCGTGATGGCGCCGCCCCGGGTCACACCACCACGTTGACCAGGTTGGGGAGCCGGGTGATGACGGTGCGCGGCTCGCCGCCGTCGAGGTAGGGAGCCACCCGGTGGGAGGCGAGGGCGGCGGCCACCGCCTCGTCCTCCCCGATCGACGGATCCACCTCGATGCGGTCCCGGACCTTGCCGTTGACCTGGACCACCATCACCACCACAGGGTTGCGGGCGATCTCCGGGTCGGCCTCCGGCCACCGCGCCAGGTGGATCGACTGGCGGTGGCCGCGCCGGTGCCACAGCTCCTCGGTGACGTGGGGGGCGAACGGCGCCAGCAGCAGGAGGAGCGTTTCCACCGCCGTCTCCCAGGCGGCGGCGGGCACAGTGCCGGCTCGCAGCACCTGGAGCAGTTCGTTGCGCAAGCTCATCAGGGCGGCGATAGCGGTGTTGAACTTGACGTGCTCGATGTCGCCGCCCACCTTGGCGATGGTCTGGTGGAGCCCCCGGGCCAGGGCTCCGGCAGTGGCGGTGTCCACCTGCTTCTCGGCGTACCTGGCCTCCCCCAGCTTCCACACGTCCTCGATGAACCGACGCGATCCCATGATCCCGCGGCTGTCCCACGGGCCCCCCTTTTGCCACTCGTAGGCGAACATCAGATGGGTGCGCACCGTGTCTGCCCCGTACTGCACCACCAGGTCGTCGGGGTCGACGACGTTGCCCCGCGACTTGGACATCCGCTGCACCTCGAGGTGGTGGCGGAGCTGGTTGACGTCGTTGGTGCCCGGGATCGACGGAATGTCCACGGTCGCTTCGGCCGGCACCTCAACGGTGACCGTGGCGGTGGCGGTGGCCACCTGGAGGGACCGTTCGGTGCGGCGCATCAGCTCACCCACCACTACCCCGTCGCCCGGTGCGGCGTCCGAATCCACCCGCACCGAGACGGCCACCACCCGACCGTTCACCGTCTCACCGTCGATGACCAGGCGATCGCCGGTGCGCTCCTCCCCCAGCACCTGACCCTGGTTGCGCAGCGTCATGAAGGGCTCGTCGAACAGGTGATCGGGGTCGCGGCCGTAGATTCTCATCACCGTGGCGGTGGCGTCGAACACCTTCATGTCGCGCATCGCCTTGACGAAGAATCGGGCATACAGCAGGTGCAACACGGCGTGCTCGGCGCCCCCGGTGTAGGTGTCGACCGGGAGCCAGTAGGCGGCCTCCTCGGCATCGAACGGACCGCCGCCGAAGTCGGGCGACAGGTAGCGGAACCAGTACCACGACGAGCACATGAAGGTGTCCAGGGTGTCGGTCTCCCGCCGGGCGGGGTGGCCCTCGGCGTCGACGGTGTCGAGGAATGGGGCGTAGGAGACCAGCGGGCTGGTGCCATCGAACTGGACGTCCTCGGGGAGCAGCACCGGGAGGTGCTCATCCGCCACCGACTCGATGGCTCCGGTCCCCGGGTAGATGACGGGGATGGGGGCGCCCCAGTAGCGCTGCCGGGAGATGAGCCAGTCCCGCAGCCGGTAGTTCACCGACCCCGACCCGATGCCCTGCTCCTTCAGCCAGTCGATGGTGGCGGCGATCGACGGGTTGGCCCGGCCCTTGGCCAGCGTGGTGTCGACACCGTCGATGGGACCGCTGCCCACCATCACCCCCGGCCCCACGTAGGACTCAGCCATGTCCTCGCCGGCGATCAGGTCGCCACCGGCGGGTTCGATCACCGGGACCACCGGCAGCTCGAACTGGCGGGCGAACTCGAAGTCGCGCTGGTCGTGGGCCGGTACCGCCATGATTGCCCCGGTGCCGTATGACAGCAGCACGTAGTCGGCGACCCACACCGGGATGTCTTCACCGTTGACCGGGTTGGTGGCGTAGCCGCCGGTAAACACCCCGGTCACGACCTTGCTGTCCTCCATGCGCTCCAGCTCGGTCTTGCGGGCCGCCTGGGCCAGGTAGGCCTCGACCTGGGGACGGCGGTCGTCGGTGGTGAGGGCGTCGACCAGCGGGTGCTCGGGAGCCAGCACCAAGAAGGTGGCCCCCCACAGCGTGTCGGGTCGGGTGGTGAAGATGCGGATCCCGCCGCCGGTCGTGGTGGGGAACACCACCTCGGCACCCTCGGATCGGCCGATCCAGTTGGTCTGCATGACCCGCACCGGCTCCGGCCAGTCGATGTCGTCGTAGCGGAGCAGCTCATCGGCATAGCGGGTGATGGCGAAGAACCATTGTTCCATCAACTTCTGGACCACCGGTTGGCCGGTGCGCTCGTCCTTGCCGTCGATCACCTGCTCGTTGGCGAGCACGGTCTGCAGCGTCGGTGACCAGTTGACCAGGGCCTCGCCCCGGTAGGCGAGGCCGTGCTCGTAGAGCTGCTTGAACAGCCACTGGGTCCACCGGTAGTAGTCGGGATCGCAGGAGACGATCTCACGTTCCCAGTCGATCATGGTGCCCATCGACCGCAGCTGGCGGCGCATGTACTCGATGCGGTCCTTGGTCCAGGTCGCCGGGTGGATGTTGCGCTGCACCGCGGCGTTCTCGGCGGGGAGCCCAAAGGCGTCGAACCCCATGGGGAACAGCACGTTGTAGCCCTTCATCCGCATGTAGCGGGCCCGGGCGTCCGATGGGGTGATGGCGTACCAGTGCCCGATGTGCAGGTCACCCGACGGGTAGGGCAGCATGGTGAGGGCGTAGTGCTTGGGCCGCGACCAGTCGACCCGGGATCGGTACAGCCCGGATACTTCCCAGCGCCGCTGCCGGGCCTGCTCGATGGTGGTGTGGTCGTACTGGGTCATGCCAATCCCGGAGAGCGCAGGGTAACGGAGAGCCGCCGGGACATTGTTCCGCTGGATCCGCCAGGGCGGAGGCCCACGATCGACGGGTGTGATCAGTCGGCGGACCGGTCGAAAGATTTCACCAACGAGGGGGCGGCGCGCAGCCGCCAGGACTCGGTGATGAGCTCGCCGGCCTCAACAGCATCGACGGCGTCGAGCCGCACCAGCACCACGGCGTGTCCGTCGTAGTGCGGCGTCGTGAAGAACTTGTCGGGCTCGGCGCCGACGAGCGCTTCCTTGTCCTCCACGGATTCGACCCACACCCCCAGCGCTTCAGGTTCGTCACGGATCCAGGCGAACATTCGTGGCTTGGTCCGCCACGACGGACGCCCGCCATGGGAGGGCTGCTCGTAGGCGCCGGGCAACCCAACGGAGATGCGGCGCACGTCCTCATGCCCGATCACCCGGCGCTTCGGATCTGAGCGGGGAGTAGGGGTCCGTGGACGGTGAGAGGGGTCCTGCCAATCTGACGGTGTTCTACGC
>JACDBE010000188.1 GCA_013695075.1 Acidimicrobiia bacterium | reverse complement strand
CGGCGTAGTCCTCAGTCGCCAACCTAGGGCCGTGGTATGTCGCCACGACATCCAATCCGCTCAAGTTGGGTGCATCCGTCGCCGTCGGTCGAGGAGACCGGCGCCGCTCACCAGCACCGACCCGCCCGCACCAGCCGTGGTCAGGAGCGGCTCGCCGCCCAGGCATCCAACAGTAGGTACGCCTCCTCCACCGAGTACGGCCCTTGCTCGATGCGGTGCTCGAGCAGCATCGCCATCGCCTCGCCCACCACCGGGCCCGGTTCCAGACCGAGATGCGCCATCACCGCGTGTCCGTCGATGGGTGGTCGCATGGCGTCGATCTCCTCGCGGGCCTGCAGCTCCTCGATGCGCTCCTCCAGCTCGTCGATGCGCCGCTCGATGGCCCGCGCCCGGGTGGCGCTGCGGGTGGTGACGTCGCAGCGGACCAGCTCGTTGAGCAGCGGCAGCAACCCTCCGGCATCACGGACGTAGCGACGGATGGCGGCATCGGTCCATCCCATCTTGTAGGTGTGGGGACGCATGTGGAGGAACACCAGTTCGGCTACATCGTCGATGGTTCGCGTCGGGTAGCGGAGAGCGCCGAGGCGGTCGCGCGCCAGCCGGGCTCCCACCGCCTCGTGATGGTGGAAGCTGACCCCCTCCCGATCGAACCGTCTGGTGGCCGGCTTACCGATGTCGTGCAGCAGCGCCGCCAGTCGGAGGGTGAGTTCGGGTGAGGTCTTCTCCACAACGGCGATGGTGTGGGCCAGGACGTCCTTGTGGCGGTGCACGGGGTCCTGCTCGACCGCCAGCGCCGGTAGCTCGGGTATGACCTCGGCGGCGAGCCCGCTGTCGACCAGGCCCCAGAGCGCGGCGCCGACGTGCTCACCCAGCAACAGCTTGTCCAGCTCGGTGTGGATGCGCTCGGCGGCCACTACTGCCAGCCGGGACGCCATCTTCTCCACGGCCGCTACCGCATTAGCGGCGGCGGTGAAACCCAGCGTGGATACGAAGCGGAACAGCCGCAGCATTCGCAGCGGGTCATCCCCGAAGGAGACGGCGGGGTCGAGCGGGCAGCGCAGCACCTGGGCGGCCAGATCGGCCAGACCACCGAACGGGTCGATCATCTCGGGGGTGTCATCAAGGGCGATGGCCAAGGCATTGACGGTGAAGTCGCGGCGCGACAGGTCGGTCTCGATGTCGTCGGAGAAGGTCACCTCGGGTTTGCGCGAGTCGCTCCGGTACACCTCGGAGCGAAAAGTGGTGATCTCGTAGGTCACGCCGTCCCTGACGGCGCCCACCGTCCCGAAGCGTTGCCCGGTGAGCACGAAGCTGGAGGCGAAGTCACCGACGATGCCCTGGATCTCGCCGGGGCGAGCGTCGGTGGCGAAGTCGAGGTCGGTGTCGCCGGCGTTGCGGTCGAGCAGGGCATCACGCACCGAGCCTCCCACCAGGAACAGGTTCCTGCCGGCGGCGGTGAAGCGGGCACCGAGCCTCCGGGGCGCAGCACCTGCGTCGAGCAGCGGTTCGAGACGGGGGGGAATCACCGCGGCAGGGTACCGGCACCCCACGCGCCCCCCTGGCCCACCATGTGGCTCAGCCGGGGCGCCAGCTGTTGGCCAACCGGTCGGCGTACTCGTTCCAACGGTGACCGGCATGGCCCTTCACCCAGCGCAGGGTCAGCTCGGGACGGGAGAGAAACACCCGGTACGCCTGCTTGACCAGGTCGAGGTTCTCCACCGAACCCGACTTGCGCCGCCAGCCATTGCGCTCCCAACCTGCGGCCCATTCGTTGATGGTCCGCACCGCCAGGGTGCTGTCTGACCACACCGCGGTGCTGACCCCCTGGGGAACCAGCGCCGCTCCCTCGATGAGCGCCGTCAGCTCCATCCGGTTGTTGGTGGTATCGGGGTGGTGGCCGTGGCTCTCGGCCACCACCCGATCACCGACGACGTACACCGCCCCCCACCCTCCCGGGCCCGGATTGGGGCTGGCGCCCCCATCGGTGAACACACCATCGCCCG
>JACDBE010000176.1 GCA_013695075.1 Acidimicrobiia bacterium | reverse complement strand
GGCAGCAAGCTGAAGTGGGCGGCGATCATCCCGGTGAACTTCATCGGCCCCATCGCCTACTTCCGCAAGGGGCGGCGACCCCGCGGCCGATGAGTTTGACGGTTGCGCAGCGTCGAAGGGGGTAGACGCCACCACCCCGACGCGAGAGGACCGCCATGTCATCATCCGAGCAGCCAGACACCAGCGCCCTGGGCACCACCAACGTGTTCAGCGGCTTCGCCGTCCCCGACATCGACGCCGCCAGGGACTTCTACCGGGACACCCTCGGGCTGGAGATCTCCGACCAAGACGGCATGCTGGGGATCCAGCTGCCCCGCGGCGGTGAGGTCCTGGTATACCCCAAGCCGGACCACGCCCCAGCGACCTACACCGTCCTCAACCTCGACGTGAGCGACATCGACGCCGCCGTTGACGAGCTGACCGCACGCGGTGTCACCTTCGAGCGCTACGACGGGTTCGAAGTGGACGACAAGGGGGTCGCGCGTGGCGACATGGGTCCTCCCATCGCCTGGTTCACCGACCCGGCGGGGAACATCATGTCGGTGATGCAGACGGCCTGAATGCCCCGGGGACCCTGGCACCCGGCGATCGGCAACGGTACTGCGGGGTGGATACGATGCGGCCACCCCGCAACCCGGAGGGATGCCCGTGCCGGATGGTCAGAGAGCCCTGGAAAACCTGCTCACCGAGAACCGCGTCTTCCCACCGTCGGAAGAGTTCGCCGCCGCCGCCAACGCCCAACCGGGCATCCACGAGGAGGCCGAGAAGGACTGGCAGGGGTTCTGGCGCCGGGAAGCGCTGGACAGGATCACCTGGTTTACCGAGCCGACCGTCACCCTCGACGACTCTGACGCCCCGTTCTTCAAGTGGTTCGCCGACGGCGAGCTCAACCTGGCGTACAACTGCCTCGACCGCCACCTCGAGGACGGCGCCGACAAGGTTGCCTACCACTGGGTGGGCGAGCCGGGGGACACCCGCACCCTCACCTACGCCGATCTGCACGCCGAGGTTGGCCGGTTCGCCAACGCCCTCAAGTCGCTGGGGGTGGCGCGGGGCGATCGGGTCGCCATCTACCTGGGGATGATCCCCGAGCTGCCGGTGGCGATGCTGGCCTGCGCCCGCATCGGTGCCGTCCACTCGGTGGTGTTCGGTGGATTCTCCTCCGATTCGCTGGTCGACCGCATCGACGACGCCCAGGCCAAGGTGCTGGTGACCGCCGACGGGGCATGGCGACGGGGCGCCGTCGTCCCCCTCAAGGAGGCGGCGGACGACGCCGCCAACCGCTGCCCGTCGATCGAGCACGTGGTGGTGGTGCGGCGTACCGAAAAGGACGTGAAGATGGAAGAGGGTCGCGACCTGTGGTACCACGACCTGGTGCCCGATCAGCCGGTGGATTGCCCCGCCGAGGCGATGAACGCCGAGGACCCCCTCTATATCCTGTACACCTCGGGCACCACCGGCCGCCCCAAGGGCATCGTCCACACCCAGGCCGGCTACCTGCTGGGGACCATGCTCACCCACCACTACGTGTTCGACGTCAAGCCCGACGACGTGTACTGGTGTGGCGCCGACATCGGCTGGGTCACCGGCCACTCCTACATCGTGTACGGCCCGCTGGCCAACCACACAACCGGGGTGCTGTACGAGGGGGCGCCCAACCAGCCCGACCTCGATCGGCTGTGGAGCATCATCGCCGAGTACGGGGTGACGATCTTCTACACGGCGCCGACGGCCATCCGGGCCTTCATGAAGTGGGGCGACGAGTACCCGGCACGCCACGATCTCACCTCGCTGCGGCTGCTGGGCACCGTGGGCGAGCCGATCAACCCTGAGGCGTGGATGTGGTACCACGAGCACATCGGCGGTGGTCGGGTTCCGATCGTCGACACCTGGTGGCAGACGGAGACCGGGGCCATCATGATCACCCCGCTGCCGGGGATCGTTCCCACCAAACCGGGGTCGGCGACCCTGCCATTCCCCGGGATCGAGGCCGATGTGGTCGATGAGGAGGGCAACTCGGTGCCGCTCGGCGGAGGCGGGTTCCTGGTGCTGCGCCGCCCGTGGCCGGCGATGCTGCGCACCATCTATGGCGACGACGAACGGTATGTCGACACCTACTGGTCCCGGTTCCCCGGCGCCTACTTCCCCGGTGACGGGTGCAAGCGCGACGACGACGGCTACTTCTGGTTGCTGGGTCGGGTCGATGACATCATGCTGGTCAGCGGGCACAACATCTCCACCACCGAGGTCGAGTCGGCCCTGGTGTCGCATCCCGCCGTCGCCGAGGCGGCGGTGGTGGGGCGCAAGGATGACCTCACCGGGCAGGCCATCGCCGCCTTCGTCACCCTGCGGGGGAGCGCCACCGGCAACGAGGACCTGCTCTCTGAGCTGCGGGACCATGTGGCAAAGGCCATCGGCCCCATCGCCAAGCCCGCCAGCATCGTGTTCACCGACGACCTGCCCAAGACGCGCTCCGGCAAGATCATGCGGCGGCTGTTGAAGGACATCGCCGAGGACCGACAGCTGGGTGACGTCACCACCCTGGCCAACGCCGACATCGTCGACGAGATCGCCAAACAGGCCGCCACCGCGACCGACGACTGAACCCGGCCGGCGGAGTTGCCCGCTCCCGATCTTGCTTCCCCTCCCGTTGGGAGAGTGGCGAGGCTTTGCGAGCCTGAGAGGGGGATCCCGTCGGACGTTGGCGGTGGTTCGCATGCGGCGATTGGCTCGGGCTGGTTACGAG
>JACDBE010000149.1 GCA_013695075.1 Acidimicrobiia bacterium | reverse complement strand
TCCCCGGCTGCTCCGCAGCCACCCCTCCCACAGGGAGGGGAACTGAGCCGGGGTGGGAGGGGAAGTGAGCAGGGGTGGGAGGGGAAACTGAGGCGGGGACGGGCAACAACAGGTCAGGTCAGCCGTCGGCTGGGCTGCTCTGGGGAGTTTTCGGCTGCTTCCTGCTGGCGGGCTTGGCCTTGGTTGCCGGCTTGGCGGTTCGGGTCGGTTTGCTGGTCGCTGCACCACCAACGGAAGTCGCCGACGTCGCCGCGAGGGCTTCGGTCTCCGGGTCGGCGGCCGCTGGCTCAGCTGCCGGCTTCTTCGCTCCCAGCGGAGGGCGCTTGCGGGGGCGGCCCGGCGTGGCTGCGCCGGAAGCCGCCTCCGGGGTCGGGGTCGTCACGGCCGCTGGCGACTGAGCCGCGGCCGCCCCTCCCGATGCTGTCTTCGCCAGGGCGGCGGCGGTGGAGAGCTCGTTGTAGGCGTGCTCGATGGCGGCGATGAACCGATCGAGGTCGGAGAGGACGTCCCAGTCGGCGTTGAAGCCCCAGTGCAGCTTGCCGGCGTAGCTGAAAATGGCGATGCCGGCACCGTGGCCCTCCCACAACGGGACCAGCGGGAACGTGGCCAGCATCCTCGAACCGAGCAGGTACAGCGGGAACTGGGGGCCGGGCACGTTGGTCACCGTCATGTTGAAGGGCCGGGCGTTGGAGGCGAGGCGACCGGCCAGCGACACCAGGGTGATGGGGGCGCCGGCGCTGAGCCGCACCAGGGTCTCCGCTCCCAGCGCCTGGTCGGTCTGCTTCAGCCTGGTAGTGGCCTCCCGGACATCGGCCAGCCGGGCCAAAGGGTCCGCCTCGGAGACGGGCAGGCTCACCAGCCACATGGCCACCTGGTTGCCCAGCGCCCCCTGCTGGTGGCGGGAACGCACCGACACCGGAGCCATCACCCGGAACGTCACATCGTCGACGTCCTGGCCGTGGTTGGCCTTGAGGTGGAGCCGCACCCCGCCGGCGACGACGGCCAGCACCACGTCGTTGACGCTGCCCCCCAGGGCGTTCTTGATGGCCTTGACCCCGTTCAGGTCGATGCTGAGCGTGCCGAACCGCCGGTTGGGACCCACCCGGCCGTTGAGCGGGGTGTCGCTGGCCATCGTCAGCCACCCCGAGCCGAGGGAATGCCCCATGGCCCGCAGCTTGCGCAGCGAGCCGGTCGCCAACGCCTGGGCATCCTCGCCCAGCTCCCGCATCCCGACGGCGGCGGACACCACCCGGCCGGTGCGCCGCACCGCCTCCCGCAACACCAGCTCGGCACCACCGGGTGCGGGACGGGGCAGGTAGGGCTCGGCATCGGTGACCGTCTCGTCGGGGGCCAGGTTGAGCAGCACGCTCATGATGTCGACCCCGGAAACGCCGTCGATCATCGAATGATGGGTCTTCGAGATCAAGGCAAAGCGGTCCTCCGACAGACCTTCCACGATCCACATCTCCCACAGCGGCTTGCTCCGGTCGAGCTGCTGGGAGGCGAGCCGGCCCATCAGCACCATCAGTTGGGCGTCGTCACCGGGGCGGGGCAGGCTGGTGTGGCGTACGTGGAACTCGATGGTGAAGTGCTCGTCGTCGACCCACACCGGACGGCGCTCCACCGGCACGTGGGCCAGCCGCATCCGATAGCGCGGGATCAGGTGCAGCCGGGAGGCGATGTGCCGCCGGATCTTGGTGACGTCGATGCCGCCGTCGGCGGTACGCAGCGGGCCCACCTCGAAGGTGACTAGCCCGGCCACGTGCATGTGGGTGGTGCGGGTCTCCAGGGCGAGGAACGAGCTGTCCAGACTGGATAGCGGCTCGTAGTGGGTGACGATGGCGACCTCCCCTTGGCCAGGTGCCACGATGCTCGGCCGCCAGGTTATACGGACCGTACCGAACCGGATTGGGCCAGCCGGGGCACCGCTCCGGAGAGGGCCGGGCCCAGCCGATCCAGCGAGCGGCTCAGCTCGTCGGGGACCGCCGCCTCCACGGCGACCGGTTCCCCGGTGGCGGGGTGGGCGAACTCGAGCCTGGTGGCGTGGAGCCACTGCCGACCCGGGTCGGCGGGGTGGCGCCGCCCCGGAGCTGTCGGGAACGAAGTGCCCGCCGGCGCTGCCGTGGCGCGGCGGCGCCCGTAGGTGCGGTCCCCGACGATGGGGAGATCCACCGCCGCCAGATGAACCCGGATCTGGTGGGTGCGTCCCGACTCCAGGGTGACCTCGAGCAGGGTGGCCACCGGCCAGCTGGCCAACCGGCGGTAGTGCGTTCGAGCGGGCCGACCCTGCTTGGTCACCGTCATCACGGTGGGGCTGGTCGGGTTGCGCCCGACGGGGGCGTCGATGGTCCCGGTGGCGGCGGGGGAAGTTCCGGCCACCAGCGCCAGGTAGCTGCGGGTGATCTCCCGGCGCCGCAGCATCGACTGGAGTCGGCGATACGCCGCGGCGGTACGGGCCACCACCAGCAGCCCGGAGGTGTCCTTGTCGAGGCGGTGCACCAGACCGAACCGCTGCTCCTGCAAGGCCGCCTGGTCTGGAAAGCGCCGCAGCAGCCCGGCCACCAAGGTTCCGCCGCTGGTACCGGCCCCGGGGTGGACCACCACCCCCGCCGGCTTGTCGACCACCAGCAGGTGGTCGTCGCCGAAGACGACGGTAAAGGGGACGTCCTCGGCCACCACCCGCTGGTCCTCTTCGGCGACGACGACGGCGACCTTGGTCCCGGAGTCGAGCCGCTGCGTCGGGGTCACCGCAGCTCCGGCGACGGTGACCAAACCGGACTCGATCAGCCGCCGCACCCGGGTGCGGGGCAGCTCGGTGAGGGTGGCCACCACCCGGTCGGCCCGCATACCGGCCAGGTCAACGGTCACCACCAGATGCCGTGCCTCGCCGCTCACCCGGTGTTCCGCTCCGGCCTGGGGGGCGACCGGTCACCGTGGCGCATAGTGACGATCACCAGGAGCACGGCGCCGACGCTGATGGCGGCATCGGCCATATTGAAAGTGGGCCAGAACGACGGCTCGACGAAGTCCACGACGGCACCATCGAGCAACCCGTCGCCTCTGGTCACTCGATCAACGAGGTTCCCCACGGCACCGCCGAGAACCAGGGCCAGCGCCATCATCTCGGCGGTGCGGGTGGTGGCTCGGCGGATGAGAATGGTTATCCACCCAGCGATGGCGATGGCGGCGATGGCCAGCAACGGGCCCGCCCCCTGCACGCTGGAAAAGGCGGCGCCAGGGTTGAACACCAGGTCGAGCTCCAACCAGCCGTCGATGAGCACCACCGGCCCATCGGCCAGGGCGGTGACCGCCCAGCGCTTGGTGAGCTGATCCACCAGCACCACGGCCAGGGCGATCCCGATGGCGGCCGGGAACCGGAGCCGCCGGGCATGGTGGTTGGTCACCGTATCGGTGGCGTCGATGCCGGAGGCGGGAGTGGGATCGGGGGACACGGGGTGGGTCGGCGGCGTCCGCTCAGACCCGATCGGCGTATTCCACCAGCGTGGTGGCGTACGGCAGCGCCTCCAGCCGGGCCACGGGAATGGGCTTGCCGGACACCTCGCAGATGCCGTAGACCCCTTCGTCCATGCGGCGCAACGCATGGACCACCTTCTCCAGTAGCTCCCTGGCGTTCTCCTGCTTGGAGAGCTCCATCTCCATCTCGAAGGCCAGCGACCCCCCGTCGGCGCTGTCGGGGTCGGCGGAGTGCTCCGCCGAGGTCTCGGCGAGACGGCTCTGTTCCCGCTGCTTGTCGAACTCGTCGATGACACCCTCGAGTCGCGCTTGCTCATCCTCGAGTCGTGCTCGAAGCTTGGCCATCGTCGACGGGGCGAGCTTGCGGGCCAC
>JACDBE010000123.1 GCA_013695075.1 Acidimicrobiia bacterium | reverse complement strand
ACCGGCGCCTGGATCGCCCTGACCCTGGGAACCACCATCGCCAACTGGTACCTCAGCTAAGCCCCGCCCCGCTCGTAGTTTCCTTGGCTCGACGATCCGTGACGCGTGGGACCAACGGAGGGACAGGGCCAGCAGCACATTCCAAGCCGCTGAGATTCGGTTCGGACCAGCCCTCGGCAGGTGGCAAACCGCCAGCCCTTCGAGCCCGCACGCCCTCGGCGGCTGTTCGGGCTGCCTCGATACTTGACGACTACGCTGGTCGGGAGAGAGGAACATGTCGACCGGCCACGATCGCGTGAGATCAGCAGAGCTGATCGCTTCGCTGTGTTTGGCCAGCGATCTGGGCATGGGGTTCCCGTTCGAGCACGGCCTTCAATCAACATTGACGACGATGCGGCTATGCGAGGCTCTCGGAGTCGATGATGACACTGCCTCCCGTACCTACTACGCATGTCTTCTCATGTACTCGGGCTGCACCGTCGACGGTGAAGAGAAGGCGGGGATCTTCGAGAGCGGACTGACCAGACACAACCAGCACCGCCAGCACGGGTCCACCTTGGAGAACCTGACCGGTCTCCTGGGGGCGTTGCCTTCCCCGGCTACTCCCAGGCCGCTGCGCGCATTCCAGGCCGCCACGCGGCTCCCAAGGGCCTTCCGGTTCCTGCCGGGTCACTTTGCCGCCCTTTGCGAGGTGGCCGGCATGCTCTCGGAGCGTTTCGGCCTATCGGAGTCAATCTCTGGGATGTTTCCCTTTCTCACCGAGCGTTGGGACGGGTCGAGCTTCTTGAAGCGGGCCAGCGGCGAGGACATACCCCTGCCGATCCGCATAATCCACGTCGGTCGGGACGCTACCTATCAGCGCCTCATCGGCGACGATGAGTACGTGTTGAAGGTGATTAGTGAACGGGCCGGCGGAGACTTCGACCCGGACATAGTCGACGTGTTCTTGAGCGATGCGTCAGAGCTTCTTGGTCCGCCGGCACCACCGGGAACGGTCTGGGACGAGGTACTCGCGGCAGAGCCCAGCCCGACACTCACGCTGACGGGGGCTGCCATCGACCGTGCCCTGGGAGCGATCGGCATATTCTCGGAACTCGGATCGCCTTATCTGGCCGGCCACTGTCTGGGTCTAGCCGCCTTGGCCGCCGCAGCCGCTGAAATCCACGGATTCTCGCCTTCGGAAGTCGAGACGATCCGTCGAGCCGCGTTGGTGCACGATGTGGGCAGGGCCGCGGTCTCTCCCCGGGTATGGGGCCGGCCCGGCCCCCTCACCGCGGACGAGAGAGAGCAGGTGCGGCTCCATCCCTATCACACGGAGAGAGTGTTGGCACGCTCCACCTACCTGATCGAACTTGCTCCCATCGCGACGGCCCATCACGAGCGTCTCGACGGCTCCGGCTACTACCGGGGCGTCACCGCTGCCTCGCTCTCGCCCTCGGCCAGGCTGCTCGCCGCAGCTGACGCTTTCCACTCCAAGACAGAGCCGCGCCCGTATCGGGACGCCCTCTCGTCAGAGGAGGCAACCGATGTCCTCGTTGGCAGGGCGAAGCAGGGACACTTCGACGCTGACATGGTCGTCGCAATTGCCAAGGCCGCCGGGGAGCCGGCTCCAGCGATCGAGCGCCCCGCCGGACTGACCGAGCGCGAGGTGCAGGTGGTCGGTCTGTTGGCCCGGGGCCTGCGGAACAAACAGATCGCCCGTGAACTGGACATCTCGACCAAGACGGCAGACCGCCACATCCAGAACAGCTACCGCAAGATCGGGGTGTCGTCCCGGGCCGCAGCCACGCTTTTCGCGACCGAACACGGACTGGTTCCAAGGTAGCTCGTCTTCCCCAATGGGGAGTTTTCCGTATTCACAGCGAGCGGCTGTGTCCCTACGTTCGTGAGCATGTGGCGACACACCATCCAAGATCCAGCGTTCACCCGGCACAAGCTCATCGGCGGGATGATCGCAGCCTTAACAGTGTCGATGGCCGTGCTCATCTCGGCGTGGCGTGATGGGTCTGCCCTCGGAGCGCCGCGTGTGTGGCCCTGGCTTCTCACCGGGCTCCAAGTGCTGTCGCTTTGGTCAGCGGGCGGGGGCCGGTGGTGGGGCTGGCTGCTCGGAGGATCGGTTCAACTCCCCTGGATCGCATATGCGGTGATGACCAAACAGATCGGGTTCATACCGGGATGCCTCATCTCCACCTGCGTTCAGATCTACAGCTTTCTCCACAACTCAACACCGCAGGAACCAAGGGAGGTACTGGCATGACAGAGAACGGACGCGAACAGATCGACACCCTCGTGATCGGGGGCGGACAGGCCGGGTTGGCGGTCGGCTACCACCTGTCACGGGCAGGGGTCCCGTTCCTGATTGTCGATGCCAACCACAGAACGGGGGAATCGTGGCGCAACCGCTGGGACTCGCTGAAGCTGTTCACACCCAACCGGTTCAACAGCTTGCCGGGTCTTCTGATCCCGGGAGAAGACTGGGGATTCCCCACCAAGGACCAAGTCGCCAACTACCTCGAGACGTATGCCGGCCACTTTGGATTCCCGATTCGCCACGGCGTAAGAGTGGATCACCTGACCCAGAGAGGGGACCGGTTTCTGGCGACAGCCGGCACCGAGCAGTTCGAGGCCGACAACGTGGTCGTGGCGATGGCCGACTTCCAGAAGCCGAAGGTGCCGGCGTTCGCCGAGGAGTTGGACTCCCAGATCATCCAGCTCCACGTCGCCGGCTACCAGAACCGCGATCAGCTTCGGGACGGAGGCGCCCTCGTCGTTGGTATGGGGAACTCAGGCGCAGAGATCGCACTAGAACTCGTCGAGAGTCATCGTGTGTGGTTGTCGGGTGAGCCCAGCGCCGTCCAGCCTTTCCGACCTGAGCGTCTCTCGGGGAGGATCCTCATGCCGTTCGTCGGGCCGGTCATTCTCAATCGGCTGCTGACGACCAGCACGCCAATGGGCAGGAGGCTCCGTACGAAGATGCTGCACAAGGCGGCGCCATTGCTTCGAGTCAAGCCGAAGGACCTTGTCGCCGCAGGTGTTGAGCGGGTGGGGCGTACTGTCGGTGTTGTCGATAGCTATCCGGCGTTGGACGATGGGACCGTCCTCGATGTCGCCAACGTGGTGTGGTGTACCGGGTTCGAGCCCGGGTTCTCGTGGATCGATCTACCCGTGTTCGACGACTCAGGAGACGTAGTGCACGATCGAGGCGTCGTGGACGCAGTGCCCGGTCTCTACTTCGTCGGCCTCAGGTTTCTCTACTCCATGCTGTCCGACACATTGCTCTCCATCGGCCGGGACTCCGGCTATGTCGTCGACCATCTCGTCGAGCGGCCGCGTTCGAACTGATCGTAGGAGGCGGTGTCCTGAGCGGTCGGCAACACCGAGTCGACGGCACCTCGTCGCCCGATGGGCTGGCGTTTCATGCTGCGGGTGGGGATGCCGACGATACGCATCTCGCCCGGTGCGAGCGGGTAGGGGAACAGAACGGCATGACAGGGCCGGTAGCGAGGGGAAGCAGTCCTCAGGTTGGTGGGGAACCCGGGGGTACCATCTGGTGATGCTCCGCTTCCTCACGGCTGGTGAGTCGCACGGGCCCGGTCTGGTGACCATCGTCGAGGGATTGCCCGCCGGGATGCCGTTCGGGGTCGATGACTTGGCCGCCGAGCTGGCCCGACGGCGACTCGGGTTCGGGCGGGGCAAGCGGATGCTCATCGAGACCGACGAGCTGGAGGTCCTCGCCGGGGTCCGCTTCGGGGTGACGCTGGGGTCGCCGGTGGCCGTGATCATCCGCAACACCGAATGGCGCCGCTGGGAGGGCGAGATGTCGCCGCTGCCGGGAGCCACCGAGCGGCCGCTGACCGAACCCCGGCCCGGTCACGCCGACCTGGCCGGGATGCAGAAGTACGACACCCACGACGCCCGTGACATCCTGGAACGGGCCTCCGCCCGGGAGACGGCGGCCCGCACCGTGGCCGGTTACCTGGCCAAGTCCCTGCTGACTCAGATCGGGGTGGAGGTGATCAGCCATGTGATCGGCATCGGCGACGTCACCGCCCCCGAGGCGCCGCTTCCGCAACCGACCGACCTGACGGTCATCGACGCCTCCCCGGTGCGGGCCTTTCACCCAGGCGCCGAGCGGGCCATGGTCGAGGCCATCGAGGCTGCTCACGCCGAACGCGACACCCTTGGTGGCGTCGCCGAGGTGCTCGCCTACGACGTTCCCGTTGGGTTGGGCAGCCACGTGCACTGGGACCGCAAGCTGGACGCCCGCCTCGCCGAGGCGTTGATGTCGATCCCGGCGATCAAAGGTGTCGAGGTGGGAGACGGGTTCGCCTCCGCCGCCAAGCGCGGATCGCAAGCACATGACGAGATCGCCCACGACGGCGCGGGTTTCACCAGAACCACCGGGCGCGCCGGGGGGATCGAGGGCGGCATGTCGATCGGCGGGCTGATCAGGGTCCGCGCCGCCATGAAGCCGCTGTCGACGCTGATGGGACCGCTCGACACGGTCGACGTCACCACCCGACAGCCAGCCAAGGCGTTGCGGGAGCGCAGCGACGTGTGCGCCGTACCGGCGGCGGCGGTGGTGGCCGAGCAGGTGGTCGCCGTGGTGCTGGCCCAGGAGGTGCAACGCAAGTTCGGCGGCGACACCGTCACCGATCTCACCGAGTCGGTGGCCGCCTACCGCAAACGGCTGGCCTCCTTCTGAACGTGGCACCACCGCACCGCGGCCATCTGTGGCTTATCGGAATGATGGGATCGGGCAAGTCGACGGTGGGACCGCTGGTGGCGCAGCGCCTGGGGCTCGACTTCGCAGACACCGACCAGATGGTGGAGGCCGCTACCGCCATGCGCCTCCCGGCTTTGTGGGCCATCGACGGCGGGACCACCTTCCGGTTGGCGGAGGCCGCCGCCGTGGCGGCGGTGGCGTTCGAGCCGGCCGGCACCGTCATCGCCGCCGGTGGGGGAGCGGTGCTCGATTCCGCCTCCATCGACCTGATGCGCGGCAGCGGGATCGTGGTGTGGTTGACGGTCGAGCCTGAGGTGGCGGCGGCCCGGGTGGGCGACGATACCGACCGTCCGTTGCTTTCCGATTCCCTGGAGGGTTCCGTGGTGGGTCGTCTGGCGGCGATCCTCGAGGAGCGGAGGGACCGGTATGAGGCAGCCGCCCACCACCGGGTCGCCACCGACGATAATTCCGCCGACGAGGTAGCCGGCTCGGTTGAGGCGCTGTGGCCCGCCGCCACCTGATCACCGACGCCGGGACCGTGGTCACCGAGATACTGGTCGATGGCGGTATCGCCGCCGACCCCTCCCTGGTGCTACCGGCGGGGGAGGAGCGGCGCCGGGTGGCGGTGCTCACCCAACCCGGATCGCACCCCATCGGCACCGCCCTGGCCGCTGCTCTTGCCGGCGCCGGAACGGAGACGGCGGTGGAGACCCTGCCGGACGGCGAAGCCGCCAAATCGCTGGCGGCGGTGGAGCGGGTGTACCGCTCCCTCAACACCCTGGGCCTCACCCGCCACGACCTCATCGTGGGGGTCGGCGGCGGCGCCCTTACCGATGTCGCCGGATTCGTGGCCGGGACCTACCTGCGCGGGGTCGACCTGGTGCTGGTACCCACGACGCTGCTGGGGGCGGTCGACGCCGCCATCGGTGGGAAGACGGCGGTCAATGTCGACGGCAAGAATTTGGCCGGCGTGTTCCATCACCCACGGCGGGTGCTGGTCGATCTCGACGTCCTCGACCGGCTCCCGGTGACCCTCATCCGCCACGGAGCCGCCGAAGCGCTCAAGGCGGGGTTGGTGGGCGATCCGGAGCTGGTGGACCGCTATGAGGCCGTCGGGCTCGCCGCCCCGCTCGAGGAGGTGGTGGACCGGGCGATTGCGGTCAAGGCGGCGGTGGTCAGCGCCGATCCCGGCGAGCGGGGCACCCGGGCCTGGCTCAACTACGGCCACACCGTCGGTCACGCCGTCGAGGTGGCGGCGGGACTCGGCCACGGGGAGGCGGTGGCGGTGGGGATGGTGGCCGCCGGCGCAGCCTCCGCCATGATGGCCGGGTTCGCCGAGGCCGACCGGGTGGTGGACCTGATCGGCAGCCTGGGGCTGCCGGTGGCCGCCCCCGGGCTCGACCCCGGCGAGGTGCGGCGGCTCATCGCCCTCGACAAGAAGCGGGATGCTTCCGGGCTGCGGATGACCCTGCTGCGCGCCGTCGGCGACCCCGTCGTCACCGCGGTGGACCCCGCTACCGTGGATGCCGCCCTCGCCGCCATCGGCATTGCCTGAGACGGCTCGCCACGTCCACCATCCGAGGGGACCCATTGCCCATGGACCATGCCAGTCGCCTCGACCGGCTCATCGCCGCGCGGGAACGCCCGCTGCTGGTGTCTTCCCTGATCAACATCCGGTACCTCACCGGCTTCACCGGCACCGCCGCCTGGCTGCTGGTGTCGCCGCAGCGATGCCTGTTCGTCACCGACGGGCGCTACGGCGAGCTGGCCACCGAGCTGGCAGCCGGCCTTCGGGGCACCGACGTCGAGGTGTTCACCACCGGGATGCTCGACGCCCTTGCCGGGTTGATCGGCGACGCTCCCGACGTCGACGTCGAGGCCGAGCACGTCACCTGGGCGTTCCTCACCTCGATCCAGGACAAGGTGCCGGGCACCCTCCATCCCAGCACGGGGGTGGTGGAGCGGCACCGGATGGTGAAGGACGACGACGAGGTCGCCGCCCTCACCGCCGCCGCCACCGCCGGTGACGCCGCCTTTTCCGCCATCGCCGGGTTGGCCGCCGCCGCCGCCTCCGAAAACGAGCTGGGGGAGGCGCTGATCGCAGCCATGAGGAACGCCGGCGGCGAGCGCGCCGACTGGCCGCCGATCGTGGCCACCGGGCCCAACGCAGCCCGACCCCACCATCAGACCGGCGCCAGGGCCATCGGGAACGGGTTGCTGCTGGTCGACTACGGGTGCACCGTCGACGGCTACCACTCCGACATGACCCGCACCGTGTGGCTCGACGGCGCCCCCGACACCGAGCTGCTCCGCCTCCACCGGGCGGTGGCCGAATCCAACCAGGCCGGGATCGCCGCCGTCCGCCCTGGCGCCACCGGCCACGACGTCGACGAGGCGTGCCGGGCGGTGCTGCGCCGCTACGAGCTGGAGGAAGCCTTCCTCCACTCCACCGGTCACGGTGTCGGGCTCCAGATCCACGAGGCGCCGTCGGCGCGGCGCCACTCCGAGGATGTGCTGGAGCCGGGCCAGGTGATCACCGTCGAACCCGGCGCCTACCTTCCCGGTGTCGGCGGGGTGCGCATCGAGGACATGGTGTTGGTCACCGACGAGGGTCACCGGGTGCTCACCGAGTCACCCCGGGACCTGGTGGGCGCATGATCTCCACCAACGACATCAGACCGGGGATGGCGCTCAACCTCGACGACGGGCTGTATGCGGTGGTCGACCACCAGCACGTCAAGCCGGGCAAGGGCAAGGCGTTCGTCCGCATGAAGCTGAAGAGCCTCGACGGCGGCGCCGTCGTCGACCGCACCTTCCGCGCCGGCGAGCAGGTGGGTCTGGCCCGGATCGACCGGCGGGAATACCAGTTCCTGTACCGGGACGACCTCGGGTTCCACCTCATGGACCAGCAGACCTATGACCAGATCGTGGTCGGGACCGACCTAGTGGGCGACGCGGCCAACTACCTGGTGGAGGGCATGACCGCCCAGATACCGCAGTTCGAGGGCACCTCCATCGGCATCGACCTGCCGGCCTCGGTGGAGCTGGCGGTGAGCTACGCCGAACCGGGGGTGAAGGGAGACCGGGTGTCCGGGGCCACCAAGCCGGTGACGTTGCAGACCGGCCTGGTGATCCAGGCGCCGCTGTTCGTCGAGCAGGGCGACGTGGTCAAGGTGGACACCAGGACCGGTTCGTACATCACCCGCGTCTCGTGACCACGGTGACGCTGTGACCAGCGTGGGCAGATGACCCGCCCCGAGGCACGCGAGGAGGCGCTTGCCGCCCTCTACGCCGCCGAGGCGACCGCCGGCCCGCCCGATATCGACGGCCTGTCGGCCCGCGGTGCCCGACTGGTCACCGCGGTGTGGCAGCGTCGGGCCGACCTCGACGCCGCCATCGCCGCCCGGGCGCACGGGTGGCGGGTGGAGCGCATGCCGACGGTGGACCGGACCATCCTCCGCATCGGCGCCTACGAGCTGCTGGAGACCGACCTCCCCGTCGGGATCGCCGTCTCCGAGGCGGTGGAGCTGGCCAAGCGTTACTCGACTGCCCGCAGCGGGGCGTTCGTCAACGGGGTACTGGGGACCATGGCCCGGGAGGCAGCCGAAACCCGCCCCACCACCTGACCGCCCAACCTAAGGCCGTGGCATGCCGCCCCGGCATGTAATTCGCTGAAGTTGGGACGCCGCTCTCAGCCGGCCCCTTCCGCCAACTTCAGCGAATTACAGGTCGCCACGCACGTAATCCGCTGAAGTTGTCACCCGGCCCGTTCAGACCGGCCGATTTCAGCGAATTGCCGGTCGCCACGACACGCTACGACCTTAGGTCCATGGTCGGAATTGCCACCGGGGCGGCCTCGCTCCCTGCTACGGTCACCGCCGACATCCTTTAAGCCCGGTCCCGCGAGGCCGGAAAGGAAAGGAGGCCACGTGCCGCCCGGTCCGCATGCGTCGAGCCCGATCATGGGCCCGCAGGACATCTCCCGGGCCCTGAGACGGATCGCCCACGAAATCGTTGAGCGCAACCGGGGGCCTGACCGCCTCATCGTGCTCGGCATCCACACCCGCGGGGTGCCGCTGGCCGCCCGGCTGGCCAAGTTCCTCACGGAGATCGAGGGCACCCCGGTGCCCCACGGCTCGCTCGACGTCGCCATGTACCGCGACGATCTGGACACGAGACCGACCACCCCCCTGGGGCGCACCGAGATTCCCGAGCCCATCGCCGGCCAGACCGTGGTCCTCGTCGATGACGTGCTCTACACCGGTCGCACCATCCGGGCTGCGCTCGACGCTCTCACCGACCTGGGCCGCCCGGGGACGGTGCAGCTCGCCGTCCTGGTAGATCGAGGACACCGCGAGCTGCCCATTCGTGCCGACTACGTGGGGAAGAACCTGCCGACGGCGGCGTCGCA
Source organism: Acidimicrobiia bacterium (assembly GCA_013695075.1). Lineage (GTDB taxonomy): Bacteria > Actinomycetota > Acidimicrobiia > Spongiisociales > UBA5794 > JACDBE01. Next base: position 755 of record JACDBE010000123.1, on the reverse strand, counting down.
GCGGGTGGCGGTGCGCCTCGACGAGATCGACGGCACCGAGGCGGTGGTCATCGAGGGCCTCGCCGCGGTCGACACTCCGGAGGGTGAGGAGGGCGACGCATGAGACACCTGCTCACCACCGAGGGGCTGGACCGCACCAGCATCGAGGGCTACCTGGATGACGCCGACGCTTTCGCCGAGGTGTTGCGGCGGCCCATCCCCAAGGTGCCGGCGCTGCGGGGCAAGACGGTGGCCACCCTGTTCTTCGAGCCGTCGACCAGAACCAGGCTGTCGTTCGAGAAGGCGGCCAAGGCGCTGTCGGCGGACACCATGTCGTTCGCCCCGGGCACCTCGGCGCAGCAGAAGGGCGAGGGCTTCAAGGACACCGTGCTCACCATCGAGGCCATGGGGCTCGACCTGATGGTGGTCCGCCACCAGGCGACCGGCGCCCCGTGGCGGGTGGCCGACTGGGCGTCGGTGCCGGTAGTCAACGGCGGCGACGGCTGCCACCAGCACCCCACCCAGGCGCTGCTCGACTGCCTGACGCTGCGGCAGCGCTTCGGCAAGCTCGACGGACTCCGCATCGCCATCGTCGGCGACATCCGCCACAGCCGCGTGGCCCGGTCCAACATTCACGCCATGACGGCGCTGGGGGCGGAGGTGGTGCTGGTGGCGCCCTCCACCCTGCTCCCGCTGGACACCGCCGGCTGGCCGGTGACCACCACCAGCCACCTCGACGACGCCCTGGGCGAGCTCGACGCCGTCTACCTGCTGCG
>JACDBE010000110.1 GCA_013695075.1 Acidimicrobiia bacterium | reverse complement strand
CTCGTCACCGGCAAGGGTGGCGTCGGCAAGACCACCGTGGCCGCCGCCACCGCAGTACGCACCGCCGACATCGGCAAGCGTGTACTGGTGATGTCCACCGATCCGGCACATTCGCTGGCCGACGCCTTTGGACGCGAGCTGGGCGATGCGCCCGACGAGGTGGCACCGCTGCTGTTCGCCCAGCAGATCGACGCCCAGCAGCGGCTCGAGGAGTCTTGGGGAGAGGTGCGCGACCACCTCACCGATCTGTTCGACTGGTCGGGGCTCAAGGGCATCGAGGCCGAGGAGCTGTCGGTGTTCCCCGGGATGGACGAGATCTTCTCGCTGGTGTCGGTCCGTGACCATGTGCGCTCGGCCGAGTACGACGCCATCGTGGTCGACTGCGCCCCCACCGCCGAGACCCTGCGGCTGTTGTCGCTGCCCGAGGTGCTGTCGTGGTACATGGAGAAGATGTTCCCCATCGGGCGCCGGGTGGCCAAGGTGGTCCGTCCGGTGCTGTCCCGGGTCACCACCCTGCCCATGGCCGACGACCGGGTGTTCGACGCCGTCGCCCGCTTCTACGAGCGCCTCGACGGCATCCGGGAGGTACTCGCCAACCCAGAGATCACCAGCGCCCGGCTGGTGATGAACCCGGAGAAGATGGTGATCTCCGAGGCCCGGCGCACCTACACGTACCTGGGTCTGTTCGGATACGTGGTCGACGCCGCCATCGTCAACCGGGTGCTCCCCGACACCGTCACCGACCCCTACTTCGACCGCTGGCGGGAGATCCAGGAAGGTCATCTGCGGGCGGTCGAGGAGGGCTTTGCCGATGTGGCCATCCGTCGGCTGCGTCTCTTCGACGAGGAGATGGTCGGGCTTGACCGGCTGCGGATCGTCGGCGAGGAGCTGTTCGGCGACACCGACCCCACCGCCCACCTGTCCAAGGGACGGCCCTTCCGGGTCGAGGACGAGGGTGACAGCGTGGTGATGGTGCTGTCGGTGCCCTTCGCCGAGCACGGTGAGGTCGACGTCCTCCGCCACGGCGAGGAGCTATTCGTCACCGTCGGACCGTACCGCCGCTCGCTCATCCTCCCCGACTCGCTGAAGCGGCGCGAGGTGCAGCGGGCCCGGCTCACCGGTGGTGAGCTCCGCGTCACCTTCGGGCTCGGCTGATACGCTCGCCCGGTCCCGTGCGAGCGGACGAAGGAGCGGCGCCATCGCCACCGTTGGAATCGACCTGGGCGGGACCAAGATGCTGGCCGTCCGCCTCGACGGCGACACCGTCGTTGACGAACGGCGCACCTCCAATCCCAGCGGTCGGATACCGGTCGCCGACGCCCTCACCGCCACCGTGGGGGAGATGCTCACCGACGACGTCGATGCCGTCGGGGTTGGCATCGCCGGACTGGTCGAATGGCCGGAGGGCATCTTCGTGTGGGGTCCACATGTGGCCGGGACCGGGCTCCATCTTCGCAATCACCTCGAATCCGCCTTCGGGATCCCCGCCGTCGTCGACAACGACGCCAACGCCGCCGCCCACGCCGAGCACACCAGGGGATCGGCCCGCGGTTACGACCACGTGGTGCTGGTGACCCTGGGCACCGGTATCGGCGGCGCGGTGATCACCGATGGGCGTCTGTACCGCGGTGGTTCGTTTGCCGGCGAGTGGGGTCACACCCAGTTCGAACGCAACGGGGAGCGTTGCGCCTGCGGCAAGCGGGGGTGCTGGGAGACGGTGGCATCGGCGCCCGCTCTGGAGCGGCTCGCCGCCGACTTCGTCGCCCGCAACCCGGAGGGAACGCTGGCGGTCCGCCTTTCCGGGCAGGCCATCACCGGGCAGGCGGTGACCCGGGCCGCCGACGAGGGTGACGAGACCGCCCGCGGACTGGTTGCCCAGGTGGGCGCCGACCTGGGGCTGGGGCTGTGCAACCTCATCGCCACCCTCGATCCCCAGATCGTGGTGGTGGGCGGCGGGCTGGGCTCGGTGGGAGAGAGCCTCCTCGGCCCGGCGCGGCGGGTCGCCGCCGACGCCATCCACGGGGGTTCACACCGCATGCTGCCGCCTATCGTGGTCGCCGAGCACGGTCCGTCGGCGGGAGCCATCGGGGCGGCGATGATGGCCGCCGACCTGCTTTCCGGAACCCTCGACCTGGAGCGTGGGTCGTGACCGAGGATCCGCCCGAGGAGTCCGTTCATCGTATCGACGATGCCCCGGCGACATCGGCCCGGTCGACGCTCGACCTGATCAAGGAGGCCGCCATGGTGCTGCCGGCCATCCTCGCCCTGCTGCGCAAGCTGATGACCGACCCCGCGGTTCCCCGGCGGCGCAAGGTGGTTGCCCTGCTCGCCGTCGGTTACCTGGCGAGCCCCATCGACCTGGTGCCGGACTTCATCCCGGTGCTGGGCCGGTTCGACGACGTCATCTTCGCCGCCTACGCCGTCGACCGGCTGCTCCACGCGGTGCCACCCGAGGTCAGGGAGGCGTACTGGATGGGCTCCCCGGATACCCTGGATCTGATCAGCGGGCTGGTGGCGTGGGGAGCGGAGATGGTGCCCGCCCCGGTGCGCCGCTTGTTGGGCTCGTGAAGCCGGCGCTGGGCCGTGCGGTCCTCGGCGGGGCGGCCATCACCGCCGGGCTGATCCTCTTCCTCGGGGTGGTATCCGATGTCGACGCCGGGGCGGTGCTGGGGCGGTGGTGGCCGTTGATCGTCATCGCTCTGGGGGTGGTGCAGGTGGCCACCGAGCGCCGCTTCCGGCCGGGGGCGATCGTCCTGCTGGGGGTCGGCGCCCTGCTGCTGGCGATCACCACCGGGATCGTTGACGGGTCGGTGTGGCCGGTGCTGGGGGCGGTGTCGTTGATCGCCCTCGGGGTGGCGGTCATGGCGCCGCGGTCGAGTCGACGCCAGGACATCGACGGCACCGACGTCTCCGGGGTGGTGGTGCTCGGGGCGCGGCGTCTGGTCGCCACCTCATCGGCGGTGGGGGGAGGGGACGTCACGGTGGTACTCGCCAGCGGTGTCGTCGATCTGAGCAACGCCGGTTTGGCCCCCGGTGCCCGGATCACGGTGACGGTGGTGCTGGGCGGCTGCGACGTTATCGTGCCCCACGGTTGGGCGGTGCGCCTCACCGGCATCCCCCTGCTCGGGCTGTGGGACAACACCACCAGACGCGATCTGGCCATGGGGGCGGGCACCCCCTCCCTGGAGATCCACGCCACGGTGGTGCTCGGCGGGCTCGAGGTCCGCCACGCCCAACGCTGGGCCTGAGCCGGGTAGTCAAGGCGCCCGACGCCTCCAACGGGGCACGACTCGTCCTGGCCTACGCGTCGAGCCACCCGTCCGGCATAGGATCGCCTGCCGGCGATCGTCGCCTCGGTAACCTCGCGGTCACACCGACCGGCGCTCAGCGATGGTCCCGCCCCGTAAGCGCCGGCCTCACCGAGGATATCGATGGCTCAACCGCTCGACCAGGCAATGGCGACGATACGCGCTGCCATCATCGACGACGCCACGCTGGTAAAGGCGGTTGCCTCCGGGCGGCGCCAGCAGGGCAGGCCGTCATGGAGGCGGGCCGACCTGCGCTACGTCGACATCAAGGCGGGGCGGCGGCTGCAGGTGACGGCATATGACGAGCGGCAGGCGCACACCGTCAACCACACCGCCGACGAAACCGGCCGGGTCGTCGACGAACTGCTGGCCCAGCCGTTCGGCAACTGGCATGTCGAGACCACGGTGGAGACCGTACAGCTCCGCGTCACCAAACGGGGCGACGCCTTGGTGCACCGCCGCCCCCGGGACGGAGCGGACCCGGTCGACCACGGCCACGATCGCCGCAAGCGTCGGCTCCTCGACCCGGCCGATCCGGTGCTGCACGTCATCGGCATCGCCGACCACCAGGGCAGGATCAAGCCGTCGCGACAGGACAAGTTCCGCCAGGTGGAGGAGTTCCTGCGGTCCCTGCAATCGGTCATGGAGGCGGGTCGGACCGCCGGTGTTCTCCCCACCGATCGGCCGCTGCGCGTGGTCGACCTGGGCTGTGGCAATGCCTACCTCACCTTCGCCGCCTACGCCTACCTCCACGACGTGCTCGGGCTGGCGGTAGAGATGATCGGTGTCGACGTCAGCGCACCGGCGCACCGGCGCAACACCGAGCTGGCCGCCCAGCTCGGCTGGGACGGGCTCACCTTCGTCGAAGGCACCATCGCCACCACCGAGATGCCCTCCCCGCCGGACGTAGTGCTGTCCCTGCACGCCTGCGACACGGCCACCGACGAGGCGCTGGCGCGTGCTATCGGCTGGGAGGCGCCGCTGATGCTGGCGGCGCCGTGCTGCCACCACGACGTGCAGCGGCAGATGCAGGCGGTGCCGGCGCCGCATCCGTACCGGCTGGTGGCCCGGCACGGCATCCTCTCCGAGCGACTGGCCGACGTGCTCACCGATGCCCTACGGGCGACACTGCTCCGCCAGCGGGGCTACCGGGTGGACGTCATCCAGTTCGTGGAAAGCAAGCACACCCCTCGCAACGTGCTCCTGCGGGCGGTGCGCACCGGCGCCGCCGTCTCCTCTGCGGTCCAGGGCGAGTACGACGAACTGATCGCCGCCTGGGCGATCCGCCCCGCCCTGGCACGGATGCTGGACCAGTCATGACCCCTGGCCATGACCCGGCGGGGGGCCATCGCTAGCCTCTGGCGGCGATGGAGTTCCGCCGCATCGACAACCTCCCTCCGTACGTCTTCGCCCAGATCAACCAGCTCAAGGCCGAGGCCAGACGCAGTGGCGAGGACATCGTCGACCTCGGGTTCGGCAACCCCGATCTCCCCAGCGCCCCCTTTGTCGTCGACAAGTTGATCGAGGCGGCTCGCTCCGGGCGCAATCATGGCTACTCGTCTTCGCGGGGGCTGCCCAACCTGCGCAAGGCAGTCGCCGACCGCTACCGGAGACGGTTCGCCGTCGAGGTGGACCCCGAGACCGAGGTCATCACCACCATCGGGGCCAAGGAGGGGTTGGCCCACCTGATGTGGACCCTGGTGCAGCCGGGCGACGTGGCGTTGGTGCCCGAGCCCTCGTACCCCATCCACCTCTACGCCGCCGCCCTGGCAGGCGCCGAGGTGCGGCGGGTCCCGGTGGGGCTCACCGCCGACTTCTTCTCCGGGCTGGAGGAGGCCTTCGACGACTCGTGGCCGCGGCCGCGGGTGATCCTCACCTCGTTCCCGCACAACCCGACAACGACCTGCGTCGACCTCGACTTCTTCGCCCGGCTGGTCGAGTTCGCCCACCACCACGGGGTGATGCTGGTCCACGACTTCGCATACGCCGATATCGCCTTTGACGGCTATGAGCCCCCGTCGCTGCTCCAGGTACCGGGAGCCAAGGATGTCGGGGTGGAGCTGTACACGCTGTCCAAAGGCCACTCGATGGCGGGGTGGCGGGTGGGGTTCGTGGTGGGGAACGCTCAGATGGTCGAGGCGTTGGCCAAGCTCAAGTCGTACCTCGATTACGGCACCTTCCAACCCATCCAGATCGCCTCCATCGTCGCTCTCAACGACGGCGACGACTTCATCACCGAGGTCAACGCCGTGTACCAGCGCCGGCGCGATGTCCTGGTGGACGGGCTGGCCAGGGCAGGTTGGGAGGTGCCCCGCCCGGCAGGCACCATGTTCCTGTGGGCCTCGATCCCGCCATGGTTCGACAAGGGGTCCTTCGACTTCTCCATCCACCTGCTCGATCGAGCCAAGGTGGCGGTGAGTCCCGGGATCGGGTTCGGCGCATCCGGTGACGGCCACGTTCGTTTCGCCCTCGTCGAGAACGAGCATCGCATCTCCCAGGCGACCCGCGGCATCAGGCGCGCCTTCGACGACGAGGCGGGGTCGCGGTGAGTACCCGCACAGAACAAACGGCGGCGGGAGTGCCAACCCGGTGGAGGTCGCCGTGAGCTATGCCGTGCTGTTCCCCGGGCAGGGGAGCCAGTACGTCGGCATGGGTGGGGACGTCTTCGCCACCAGAGGCGACCTGCTCGTCGACGTCGCCGACCAGATCCTCGGCTGGTCGCTGTCGCAGCTTTGCGCCGCCGGGCCCGAGGAGGATCTGACCAGGACCGAGCAGGCC
>JACDBE010000109.1 GCA_013695075.1 Acidimicrobiia bacterium | reverse complement strand
CCCCGGCACCGCTGTTGTCGTGCTTGATGACCACCCCGGCCGTGCTCGGTCGAGCGGCCCGGATCGCGGCGATGGCGGTGAGGACATCGTTGACCGTGCGGACATCCTCGACGCCGTACGGACGTGGCGCAGCGACGTCGGCGAACAGCTTTCGCCCCGCGCTCTTGTAGCCGATCGGCCACAACTCCGGCGCGGTGCCGTTGATCGGCACGCCCAGCCTCCGGGCGACCTCCACCTCTGAGCTCGTGACGTTCCACGGCTCGATGAACGCCGGCCGACCCGCGCAGGACTGGCAGAGATCATCGAGGAGGTCGGCTCGATCGAGCAGCTTGGCCGCGACCGAGCGGGCCGTGGTGTCCGGAACTTCGACGATGCGCAGCCGCTCACGCATTCCGGCTTGCCGTTCGGGAGGGACCAAGGAGGCGTAGTAGTCGATCACCTCGGCATCAGGCGCGGCCGAGCTGATGAACACGAATGAGCACGACTCGATGCGGCCGAGCATGAATGACGCCAGCAGATAGCGATGCTCCAGCGCCGGAATGCGGTCGACGTAGTGCGAGAGCAACGACTCGCCGACGCTGTAGGAAGGAAGTGCCACTACTACGTGGTCAGCCGTCGACCCTGGACGGTTCCGGGCGAGTACGTCGCCCAATCGCTGCTGCAGCTGGTCGAAGTCCTCCATCGCTCCCGTCCTGCCGGCCGCGGCCAGTGTGCCACGGGTTCCAACCGCTCGATTTTCGTCGCGTTCGAAACGAGACAGCGACGGGTGGCCAGGCAGGTCGGAACCGGAAGCCTAGGTGCACCGTCCAAAGGGCGTGGTTCGAGCTCTCGCCGCCTGCGCGCTGCTCATCGTCGGGGCGTGCAGTGGTATGGAACCTGTCGCTGCCGTACCAGCAACGACCGCGCCGGACCGGCCGACCTCGGTCGCGCCACCGACCTCCAGCGTGACGGCGTTGACCGGTGGAAGGTCATCGGCGGCACCGGTGGTTGCTCCGAACCTGACGCTCTACGTGAGCAATCAGAGCTTCGAGCACGATCCGGTCGGCATCACGGTGGCGATCGACGGCGAGGTCGTGGTCCGGGATCAGTTCTTCGTCGAGGGCCAACACAACTGGATCACGTTCGAGCTGTCGGTGCCGCCCGGCCGTCACGAGTTGACGATGGCGACCGACACCGGAGCCAGTCACACCGCCGAGTTGGAGATCCCGACCGACGCCCATCGTTGGGCGGTCGCTGACTACTGGTTCTATGGCGACACCCCAAGCAGCTTCACCTTTCACATCGACGACGAGCCGATTTACTTCCAATGACCTGTTAGACACGCGAAAAAGAAACGCGGTGACCGGCTTGAAACCCTTATGCCATAAGGGGTTTCACCGCACCCATCGAGACCACCTCGGCAGGGGACGGAGCCGGACGGCCCCCTCACGTGCCCTGTGAGGCGTTCCCCGCCGGCTGGGTCCGGTTTGGTCCAGCTTCACCCGGTGGCGGCGGCTGGGCTCTCTGTGAAGCTGCCGAGCCGCATTGGCCCCCAGAATGGCCCCCCAGCGGGGGCGACGAGAACCGCCGTAACCCCTGCACAACCGAAACCGGCGCTTCGGATCTGAGCGGGGAGTAGGGGTCCGTGGACGGTGACAGGGGTCCTGCCAATCTGACGGTGTTCTACGCCGTCGAGCTTGGAGGACCCCTGTGGAGACGAACCCTATCCGCGTGTGTGAGCTGCTCGTGGGACTACCCGACGTGAAGGTGCTGGGGGTCGACGGCGAGCACGTTGGGCCGTTGCGGGTGCATGTCGAGTCCAGGGCTCTGCGGCCGAGGTGCCCTGGCTGCGATGGTGCGGTGTGGGTGAAGGATCACGACCGGGTCGAGTTGGTGGATCTGCCCGCGTTCGGGCGCCCCGCCCGGCTGATGTGGCACAAGTGGCGCTTCTCCTGTCCGGAGGGGTCGTGTGCGGTGGGGTCGTTCACCGAGCAGTCTCCGCGGATCGCACCCGCCCGGGGGGTGATGACCGATCGGGCGGGCCGGTGGGTCACTGAACAGGTGGGCCGGCTGGGCCGCACCGTTGCCGAAGTGGCCCGAGAACTCGGATGTGATTGGCACACGATCAACGACGCCGTGATCGCCTACGGCACGGCGCTCATCGACGACCCTGAGCGGATCGGACCGGTGACCGCTGTCGGTTTGGACGAGACGCTGTTCGGCCGGTTCGGTCATTGGCGACGGCAGGCTTGGTGCACCTCAATCGTTGATGTCACCCGTGACGGTGGCCGGGCCCAGCTGCTTGACGTGGTGCCCGGCCGCAGCGCCACCGGGGCGTCTCGCTGGCTGGAGGCCCGTCCCGAAGAATGGCGGCAGGCGATCCGATGGGGCGTGTTGGACTTGTCAGGTCCCTACCGCAAGGTGTTCGACGACACCCTGAGCCATGTCACCCAGATCGCCGACCCGTTCCACGTCATCCGCCTCGCCAACGACAAGCTCGATGAGTGCCGTCGGCGGGTCCAGAACGAAACTGTCGGGCACCGAGGCCGCAAGGACGATCCGCTGTATCGGGCTCGACGGCTGTTGACCAAGGCCCACGAACGCCTCGACCAGCGAGGCTCCGACCGGCTCCTCGGTCTGCTGCGCGCCGGTGATCCCCACGGGGAGGTGAGGATGGCGTGGCACGCCAAAGAAGTCATCCGTTCCATCTACCACATCGACGACCCCGACGTCGCCGGCGAGTTCGTCATCCAGCTCGCCGCCGATCTCCAAGACGACTCGTGTCCCCTCGAGGTGCACTCGCTCGGGCGCACCATCACCCGTTGGCGGTACCAGATCGTCGCCTGGCACCAGGCACGAGTGTCGAACGGACCCACCGAGGATCAACAACCTGGTGAAACGGATCAAGCGGATCGGGTTCGGGTTCCGCCGGTTCGCCCACTACCGGATCCGAGTCCTGCTCTACGCCGGCAAGCCCAACTGGTACCTACTCGCGACCATCACTCCCCGCTGAAATCCGATGAGCCCTTTATCACCCGTACACCCGAGAGCGGAGCGGCGATCTCCACACATCCTCTCGGCTGGGGATGGGCCTCGCGGGCGGGCGGGATGGTGGTCCTCAGTCCCTCAAGCCCGCCTGCGAAGCCTCGACGTGATCAGGCGTGGTCAGAGTCGCTTAACGGGAAAGGTAGCACAGCGGGCTCGCCGCTCGTCTCGAGGCTCCGAAGTCGCCGTGCCAAAGCCATGGCATTCTTCGAGCAGGTATCCGGGTCGCGAAACGACGACAGGTTTCAACGGGTCGCCAGGGATTCCTTGATGAGCCGGATGTCTTCCGCCATCTTGTCGGTGCTGTCTCGGCTCTCATGGGAGTGCCGGTGGATGAGATATGTGGTGAGAACGACGAATGTGAGGACCTGCAGGAATTCGCTCTGCCAGTTCTCCAGGGTGCTGGCCCAGAACGAGTCAAGGAAACTGGTTGCTCCACATCGAGAACTGCTGTTCCCCGTGCTGTCGGGCCTCGTCGAGTTCGTGCTGATACTGGAAGTACAGCTGACCCACCCATGAGGCGAGAAAGAGTGCAAGAAGGGTCACGCTGAGCAGGTGGTCGTGAAACCACCGCCCGTTGGGTTTGGCAAGGGAGCGGTTAGCCATCTCGGGGTCCGCAGACCTCAGAGCATGTCATCGCGGGATTGCTCCGCTCGCGACGCTCCGATCGGTGTGGTGACCTTCTTCTCCTCCTCGGGCGGGGGAAGAACGGCCGGCATCCCCAACGACTCGATCCACAGCTCGCGGGCCCAGCCCATGGTGTGGTAGAGGTGCATGTCTTCTTCCTCTTCCACCTGCTCGTACGCCTCGGTGAGCACCTTCTTCTTGTCCCCGGTCGCCTTCCCGGCGATCTTGCCGATCAGCTCCCAGTTGGCGTGGTCCTTGGTCTCGGCATCGACGACGCACTCGGCGGCGACGAGTTGGGCGGCGGCCGGATCACCTTCGGCCAGGGCGGTCTCCATCGCCTGGATCAGGGCCTGTCCCTTCAACCGGACCACGCGGCGGCCGGGCGTCTCCGTTTCGGTGCCGAGACCGAGCTTGCCGAAGACGTCGGTGACGATCCGGACATGGTTCTCGGTCTCCGAGAGGTACTTCTCCCACTCCTGGTGAAGATCCTCGTTCACGGCACAACGGAGGGCGGTCTGGTAGACCTGCACCCCACCGATCTCGGTCTCGAGAGCCTGGTAGAGAAGCTCGGTCACCTGCTCGTCGTTCATCACGGACCTTCCCTCGGCGGATAGACAAAGGCGCCTACCCGATTCATCGTCCAGGGAAACCCCCAGCGCGGAAGTCTTCCACGAGTGCGGCGAACCGCGGCGCATTCTCGCCACTGACGATAACGCGGCCGACGCCAACGCGTGGAGTCTGTGGCTGGGCCTTGCCCGGGGCGGCAACAAGCTGGCCGTGGCCGTACGGGAAGTCGGCCTTGTTCGCGTCCATGAACCGATAAATCATTTCGGCAGGACATTCTCGGTGGCGAAGAAGGCAGCGGCTCGAGAGAGCAGATCACGCTCCATCTTCAGCACCCGGTTCTCCCGGCGCAGCCGAACCAGCTCCCCGCGCTCGGTGGTGGTCACACCCTGCTTGTGGCCGTCGTCGATGGCGGCCTGAGCCATCCAGTTGCGCAGACACGACTCCGACACGCCAATATCCCGGGCCAACTGGGCGGTCGGCTTGGCCCGCTCCCGGACCAGCTCCACCGCCCGACGACGGAACTCAGGTGGATGCGGTGCAGGCACGCTTCTCCTCTCACGGGGCCGCCAGGGCCCACACGCTAGGTATCCGGAGAAGCGGGGGAACGCCAGTTAGCCGCTGGCCCGCAGCGTCGACGCCTCCCCCAACCGCAGCAGGGTACGGTGCCGGGTCTTCCCCGCCTCGTCGCGGTAGGCCTCCACCAACGACAAATACTCATACACCCGGTTGCCCCTGCAACCACCGCAGCGAATACCCTCACACCACCACTAAACCCCCGCTCACAGCATCCAACCCGCCGCCGACCCCCCAAAACTGTCAAAGTCGGGTCAGGGCTCACGCCGGGAAACATAGTGATCAAAGCCGCTCTGGAAGTGGCGGGGAGATGACCTGGAGGGTGTCCGCTCAAATGCCTTCGGCTGCTCGGATGATCTTTCTGGCCGTGCCGCCGAAGATGAACCCGTGAAATGGAAGCATGGCGTACCAGTAGAGACGGCCGAAGAGACCGCGGGGGCGGAAGTATGCGATCTGTTCCAACGACGTGTGCCCGCCTTCGGAGCTGATGGTCCACTCGAGCCAGGCCTCGCCGGGCAGCTTCATTTCAGCGGAGAGCTGGAGGTGCTCGCCGGGCCGGACCGCAGATACCCGCCAGAAATCGATGGTGTCATGCAAACGGACCAGGTCGGGGTGTCTCCGCCCTCTCCGCAGGCCGACCCCTCCGACGAGAGTATCGACGACACCACGGAACCGCCACGCCCAGTTCATCGTGTAGTAGCCGAAAGACCCTCCGACACGGCTGAAAGCCTTGAAGAGTTGCTCCGGAGTGGCATCCGTGGTGAGCACCTTCTTGTCCGTGAGGAGAGTGCCGCCTGCCCACTCGGGATCTCCGGCGAGGGGCAAGGCGGGCGAACTCGAAGCGTCGGACCAACGACTTGGAGTGTCGAGGCGGGAGTGTTGGTCGAGTGCGCTTTCGATCGCTTCCTCAAGCGCGAGCGGAACAATCCCGAACCTGTCGGCACTGGGGTCTTCCACGACCACCTCCGAGACCAGAGAGTCGACGAGCGGTCGGGCGACCCCCACCGGTAGAGGTGTGACCAATCCGATCCAAAGCGAGGAGAGTTGGGGGGTGAGGACGGGCACCGGGATGATCGTCCTCTTCTTCAGGCCGGCGACCGTCGCGTATGTCTGCATCATTTCGCGGTACGAGACGACATCAGGCCCACCAATCTCATAGAGGTTGCTCCCGGGTTTGTCGTCGAGGGCGGCGGTCAGGTAGTCGAGCACGTCGCGGATCGCGATCGGCTGGCACCGGGTCTCGACCCAACGCGGTGTCGTCATGACGGGGAGGACCTCGGTGAGGTAGCGGAGCATCTCGAACGAGACCGATCCTGACCCGATGACGACCGCAGCACGCAGTTCGGTGACCGGGGTAGCGCCTCCTGCGAGAATTCTCCCCACATCCTGGCGACTTGTGAGATGTTTGGAGAGGTCGTTGCCCTTGCCCAGGGCACCGAGGTAGATAATCCGGTTCAAAAGCTCGGAAACTGCTGCGGCGGCGAAGTTTGAAGCAGCCCGGTGCTCGGCCGATGAGAAATCTCCGCTGTCTCCCATCGAATGGATCAGGTAATAGGCAGCCTCACACCCTGCAAGGCCGGTCCGTACCTGTTCCTCATCGAGAATGTCGCATTGACGCACTTCGACCTGATCCCTCCAGGGCCGGTCGTCGAGCTTTCCCGGGGTTCGAGCGAGACAGACAACCTCGTGGCCGGAGTCGAGGAGGCGGGGAACAATTCTGCCTCCGATGTAGCCCGTGGCCCCTGTCACTGCAATCTTCATATGTCGCTAATTCCCCCGTAACTACAACTGCTATTCGAATCTGATCGTGATCTGGATGACCGGATTGCGGTCAGGCGGAAAACGAGGAGGGCCAGTTCCAGTGCACGGTGGCGGTAGCGTAGAGGCTTGCGGGGCTGTGGTAGCCGAGGCTGCGTCGGCGTTAGCTGTTGATGATGTCGGCGGCGTGTTGGGCGTGGGTGGGGTCGATGCCGGCGAGGTCGGTGCCGTGGGGGAACCACCAGCGCCACTGGCGGTTGAGGTTCTCGATCTGGCCGCGTTGCCACGGCGAGTGCGGATCGCAGAACCAGGTGTCCGATGCGGTAGTGCTCGGCGATGCGGGCTCTACCAGGCTCTGGCAGCCACCGGCGACGAGAGACCCGAGACCGCATTGAATGTCGCCGTCACCGTCTTGGTGGCGTTCATCGTCACCACGCAGCTCCCGGTGCCGGTGCAGGCACCCGACCAGCCGGCGAAGGTGTTGCCGGAGCGGGCGGCGGCGGTCAACCTCACCACCGTGCCCGAGGCGTAGCTTTGGGTACAGTCCGATCCGCATTTGATCCCGGTGGGGCTGCTCGACACGTTGCCCTGCCCGGTCCCGGTCTTGGTCACCGTCAGCAGGAAGGTCCCGCCGCCGCTGCCACCGAAGGTCGCCGTGACCGTCTTGGCCGCATCCATGGTCACGGTGCAGGTGCCGGTGCCGGTGCAGGCACCCGACCAGCCGGTGAAACTTGTCCCCTGGCCCGCGTTGGCGGTCAGGGTCACCACGGTCCCGGCGGCGTAATCCTCGGTGCAGTCGGTTCCGCACCGGATCCCGGCCGGGGTCGAGCGCACCGTCCCCGACCCGGTGACGGTGACCGTCAGCTTATGGTTCGAGGTGGTGGCGGTGAAGGTGGCGGTCACCGACTTCGCGGCGTCCACCGTCACCACACAGCTCCCCGTCCCGGTACACGCCCCCGACCAACCGGTGAACGTCGACCCGGCGGCCGCCACGGCGGTGAGGGTCACCACGGTGCCCGAGGGGTAGGCCTGCGAGCAGTCCACTCCACAGGTGACACCAGCCGGGTTCGAGGTGACCGTCCCGGTGCCGGTTCCGGTCTTGATGACGGTGAGCATCGGGTCGACCTGACCGCCGGACTCGGCACCCCAGTCGGCGCTGCTGGCGTTGGAGCCGACGTTGAGCTTGGTGGCTTCGGCGGCGGCGACGTCCAGGGCGGCGGCGCTGGGCGGTGGCAGCACCGTGGGGGCGTCGATGGTGTACAGCTCACCGAAGATGCTGTCGCGGAAGCTCTCGAACAGGATGAGGGTCCCGTCTGGCGACCACGAAGGGAACCAGTCCCCCGCCGGGTTCTGGGTCAGGTTGGTGGCACCGGTGCCGTCGGCGTTGATCGCCCAGATCTCCCCGTCGCCGCAGCACGGGTCGTCGAACTGGCTCATCCACACGATCATCGTGCCCGTCGGTGACCAATCCGGTGCCCGGTCCTCCTGGGTGGTCACCGTCAACGTGACCTCCTGTCCCCCGGAAGTGTCGGTGGTGACGATCTCCCAGTCACCGTTGCGGACCGCGGCGAAGGCGATCCGATCCCCCAGCGGCGACCAGGCCGGCTCCAGCTCGCCGGTGTCGGCGTTGGTGATGTTGACCTGGTTGGTGCCATCGGCGTTCATGGTGAAGATGTCGGGCTGGATGCTGATCGCCTGGCCGGGCACTTCGCGGACGAAGACGAGCTGCGACCCGTCCGGGGACCAGTCGGCCGAGAACTCGTTGTCCACACTGTTAGTCAGGTTCACCTGATTGGATCCGTCGGCGTCCATCACCCAGATATCCCCGGAGGAGATGGAGTTATCCCATCGGTTGAACGAGATCCTGGTGCCGTCCGGGGACCAGGTCGGGTCAAACTCGCCGATGTCGGGGGTGTTGGTGAGGTTGGTCAGACCGGTCCCGTCGGCGTTGACCACCCAGATGTCGTAGGCGCAGCAAACATCCTCGTCGAAGACGATCTGACCATTGGGGGCGGTATCCGCCGCCGCCTGCGGGATGGCGGGCAGCACGACGGCCACCATCAGCAACAACATCAACCTTCTCACGGCAAGGCTCCCTTCCTGCTCGGCGCCCACGGTGTGCCCGGTGGGGCCGGCATCACGGGGAGGCCCTCCCCAGGTCCAGTCGTCAAGGTACAACTCCCGGCGCCGCCGCGGGTTAAGGCTGCGCTAACGCACCGCAAAGGACCTCGCGAGGATGTCCCGCGATGTCCTGCTCCTGGGCGTTGAGCCCGGTGAGGTCTCGTTGCGGAACACGGTCAGGGTGGCGGCGCCGGCGATGCGGGCACGGCGACCTCGCCGGCATGGGGCGAGCCCGAGCGCTTCGACGTCGCCGGACCGCCCCCGGGAGTGCCGGCTCGGCTGAGTTAATGTCGATCCTCGTCGGTCGCCGCCCGGTAGTCGAGGGAGGGGCGCACCGAGCAGCGACGGGGCGAGCCGTGCTCGGGGATCTCCAACGAACCTGCCTGGGTGACGACGTGGCGGTGGCGCTCCCCGACGGGGTCGATGACGGCGGTAGGTAGCGGGTGGTGGATCGGGGACGAGCAGCTCGGCCGGCGGGGCGCCTGGGATGCGCACCGGTGCGCGGGACGCGACGACGTCGAGGCGTGCGGTTCGCTCGGGAGCGCGTTCTCCTCGTGTCGGTGCGGGGAGGCCGTCACGCCGTCGCGCCGCGGCGTCTGCGATGGAGGCCTTTCGCTCACGAAGGCTATGAGGAGCCACTCAGAGTACGGGCTGGCGACGACCGGGGGCATCATCAGCCACACCGGCATTGGCGGGCTGACCTTGGGCGGCGGCCTGGGTCACCTCCGTAAGATGGGCCGCCGGATGTCGGTCGACTCGCCTGCTCTCACCTGTCCGCGCTGCGAGGCGTCCGTCCCGGCAGACGCCCGCTTCTGCATGAGCTGCGGCCAGCCGCTGACCGGTGCGACCGAATCCGATCAGGCGCTGCAGAGCCGGCTGGCCGCCGCCGCCCCGGCGCCGCTGATAGAGAAGATGCGGACGGCGAAGTTGACCGGCGAGCGCAAGCCGGTGACCGCGCTCTTCGCCGACGTGGTCGGTTCGACGGCGCTCGCCGAGACCATGGACCCCGAGGACTGGACGCAGATGATGAACGAGGTCTTCGACCAGATGTCGAAGGCCGTCTTCCGCTACGAGGGCACGATCGCACAGCTGCAGGGTGACGCGATGCTG
This sequence comes from Acidimicrobiia bacterium, assembly GCA_013695075.1. Classification (GTDB taxonomy): domain Bacteria; phylum Actinomycetota; class Acidimicrobiia; order Spongiisociales; family UBA5794; genus JACDBE01. Next base: position 9,332 of record JACDBE010000109.1, on the reverse strand, counting down.
GCCTTCTTCGGTGCGCCGGTGGCGCACGAGGACGACCCCGACCGGGCCGTCCTGGCGGCGCTCGAAATGGTCACCGCGACCAACGAGTTCGCCCGCCAGTTGAAGCAGGCGCGCGGCCTCGACTTTCGTATTCGTGCCGGCATCAACACCGGCCCGGTATTGGTCGGCAACGTCGGCACTGACCTGCGCTACGAGTACACCGCCCTGGGCGATGCGATGAACGTTGCCGCTCGCATGCAGGCCGCCGCCGAGCCGGGCACGATCCTGATCACGGCCAATACGCAGCGCCTTGTGGGCGGCGCCTTCGACGTCGAGGACCTGGGCGAGGTATCGATCAAGGGCAAGAGCGAGCCCGTCCATGCCTACCGCGTGGTCGGCCAGAGCGTGGCAGCGGGGCGCCGGCGAGGGCTCGCCGCGGTCGGCCTGGACAGCCCGATGGTTGGCCGACAGGAGCAGCTCGAAACTCTCCGCTCTCTTCACGCCGTGGCGGGGTCGGGCCGTGGCCGGGTGGCATTCCTGATCGGCGAGCCGGGCATCGGCAAGAGCCGACTGCTGGCCGAGCTGCGCCACTCGACCGCCGACTCGGACCGGCAGCGGGGCGGCCCGGAGGCCGAGCGTCCGCCCGCCTGGATCGAGGGCCGCTGCGTGTCGTACGGTCGCAACCAGCCCTACCACCTGCTCATCGATCTCGTCCGGGCGATCCTCGGCATCTCGTTCGCGGCCACCGACGTCGAGGGGCGCGCACAGCTCGACGAGCGACTGACGTCTCTGCTCGAGGGCGAGGGCGCCGACGTCGCACCCTTCCTGGCCCACATGCTTGGCCTGCCGATCCGGCCGCATGAGGTCGACCGCACCCGCGTCGACCCGGAGGTGATGCAGGGCCGTTACGCCTCGGGCATTCTTCGCCTCCTCCGCGCGTTGTCGAGTCGATCTGCGCTGGTGGTCGCGCTTGAGGACCTCCACTGGGCCGACCCCGCTTCGGTCGACATGACCCGCCAGTTCCTCCCGCTCGTTGCGCAGCTGCCGATCCTGCTCATCTGCGCGCTGCGGGCGGAGACCGACTCCGCCGGCTGGGCGCTGGTGGCCGGGGCGCGTGAACTGTTCGGCGAGGCGCTCACCGAGATCCGGCTCCAGCCGCTCACCGAGGATGAAAGCCGCAGCCTGGTGGCCAACCTGCTCGAGATCGAGTCGCTGCCAGACCACGTGAGGGAGGTCATCCTCGCCCGCGCCGAGGGCAACCCGTTCTTCGTCGAGGAGGTCGTGCGCATGCTCATCGAGCGCGGGGTGATCGAGCGGACCGATGGTCGCTGGGTCGCCACCGCGGAGGTCGATACGGTCGAGATACCGGAGACCCTCCAAGGCCTCCTGCTCGCCCGCATCGACCAGTTGCCGGACGCCGCCAAGCGCAGCCTGCGCGTCGCCTCGGTCATCGGCCGCCAGTTCCCTGTCCGCGTCCTCGAACGTGTGCTGGGCGAGACCAGCGAATAGGAGTCCGCCATGGCCACTGAACATGCCCAGCTCGACACGCTCGAGGCCAAGGGCCTGATCCGCCTCGCGAACTATCGGCCGGAACTGGAGTACCTGTTCCGCCACTGGCTCGTCCAGGACGCAGCCTACGGGTCGCTCCTCAAGCAGGAGCGGCGGGAGCTTCACCGCCGCGTTGGCGAAGCGCTCGAGCTGCTCTATCCCGAGCGGCAGGTCGAGCTGGCGGCGGTGCTCGCGCTGCACTTCGAACAGGCGGGTGACACAGAAAAGGCGCTTGGTTACCTGTTGGCAGCGGGCCAGTATGCCCTCGATCGCAGCGCCATCCGGGAGGCTTACTCGGCCTTCGAGCGGGCGCGTGTGCTGCTGCCGCCGACGACCGATGGCGAGGACGACAGGATCCGCAACGCGCGCATCATGGTCGAGCTGGGCAGGGCCCGGGCGGGCATGACCTTTCGGCCTGCCGACGACCTCGTCGCCGACCTCGAGGTCGTGCTGCCCGACGCAGAGCGGCTGGGCGATCTGAGCCTCATCGCGCCGATCCATCTCGCGCTCGCACTGGGCCGCCTGCAGAGCGGGGTGCAGGCCTCCGACCCGGTGGTGAAGCGCTCGCTGGACCGCGTGGCGGAGATCGGGGAAGAGCTGGGCGATCCTTCCCTCCGAGCGATGCCGCTGGCCCTGGTCGGCCTGACGCAGGTGTTCATGGGCCCGCTGCGCGACGGTGTCGCCGCGCTCGAGGAGGCGGTCCCCCTGCTACAGCAGACGCACGATTCGATCGGGGCGGCGTTCGCCCGCGGCGCGCTGGCCATCGGCTACGCCCAGCTGGGCGAGTTCGAGAAGGCCGAGCAAGCGTCGCGCAGCGCGACCGAGCTGGCCGCCAGCGGCGACCAGATCGCCCAGCTCGACGCGCTCATCGCGGAAGCGATGCTCCGCTCCGAGCTAGGCCAGCTCGACAAGGCGGGCCCGCTCGCTTTGGCCTGCGTCAATCGGGCCGAGGAGGTGGGCGCGACGGCCTGCGTCATGCCCAGTTCCTGGATTCTGGGCGACGTCTACCACCGGCAAGGACGCTTCGCCGACGCCCGAGCGGTGCTCGAACGGGGCAACGAGATCTCGCTCGCCGACGATCGCAACTTCTGGCGGCCGACGCTTACGGCCTGGCTGGGCTCGGCGGCGAGCGCCCTCGGCGATGCCGCAGCTGCCGAGGGCAACTGGGACGAGGCGCTGGCAACGGCTCGCTCGATCGGCAATCGCTTTGGCGAAGCCGGCATCCTGCGGAAGCGCGCCGAGGCCCGCGCCACGTCAGGCAACCAGGGGGAAGCGCTGGCCGACTTCGCGTCCAGCGCAGCCGAGCTCGAGGCTGAAGGCGCGCGACCGGGTCTGGCCCGCCTACTGCGCGGCTGGGGCGAGGCGTTGCGGGCCACCGGTCGTGGCGACGAAGCGAACGAGAAGCTGCGCCGGTCGCGGGCGCTGTTCAAGGAGCTCGGCCTCCACGCAGAGGGGCAGCGGGTGGGCGAGCTGTTGGACGATACGGCGGCGGAACAGGCCCCGGAGTAGCTGCCCGGCTCAGCGCTGCTCGCGGCGCGCTGTGTCCTCCACGCTGCGGATCAGCCGGTCGGCACCGCGGATGTGCCCATCGCCCGCCGACCGAACCGTGCACTTGCTCGATCGATCGCCGCCGCCGGCCCAAGCACGATCTCCTCGGCCGCCTCGACCCTCGCCCGCAGCGAGATCGCTGCCGCCTCCGCCTCGTCGATCAGCCGTCGACCCGCTCCGGCCGGGGCGGCAGCTGCCTGCCCCGCAGACTACGCCACCGTGTTGGGCGGCGTGACCTGAAGTCGCGTCTGGGGCGCGTCAGCGCCCCGTACGGAACCTACCCAACACCAACCCGACAGGGGAGACCCTCCCCTCCCCGGTGCCCGAAGGTCGGTGAGGCACTAGCACGAGTCGACCGGGCTTGGGCCGAACACACCGATCCCTACCGGCGGATCCGGCCGACCACATCGTGACCCGAGATGAGGCCGAGGTGGTGCTGGAGGCGGCAACGGAACTCGACGAGCCGCTGCGAACGGCGATCATCCTGGCGTTCTATGGCGAGCAGCCCTATCGGCGGGGGGCGGAGATCATGGACGTTCCCTAGGGCACGGCGAAGGGGTGGATCGCACCGCCCTTGCCCGACTGGAGCGGCGGCTGAGCGAGAACGCCGCCCGTGTCGATGAGATCAGGCGTTGCCAGAACCGACCCGCCGGACGAGAAACCACCATCCGGTCGGCTCTGCGCAACGAACAGACTTCTGCGGGCGGGTAATAGAGATCCTTCTACTGGGGCGTGGCTTTTATGGGCGGCATTGTTTCGACTGGGGTCAACTTAGAGACGCGTCGGGTGCGGGAGCGAGTCTCAGCGGTCTCCGTCGACATGCCCCAAGTGCGTGCCGATCAGGAGGACCTTCGGCTGCCGCTCACCTGCATCATCCCCGCCTACAACGAGGCGGCGTCGATCCAGGACACCGTTCGCTCGGTGCTAGCCCAAACCGAACCTCCGGAGGTGGTGATCGTCGTGGACGACGGCTCGACCGACAGGACAGGGGCTCTCGCCGAGGAGGCCGGGGCCATCGTGATCAGACCCAGTTCGGGTACCGGGTCGAAAGCCGGGGCACAGTCGTTCGCGCTGTCTTACGTCGATACGCCCCTGACGATGGTTCTCGACGCTGATTCGACCCTGACCCCCACGGCCGTCGCGGATCTTCGGAAGGTGCTCCTCGACGATCCCGAGGTGACAGCCGCGTGCAGCTTCGTGATCCCGCGGAGTCGCCGCACGCTGTGGGAGCGGGGCCGCTACGTCGAGTACCTTTACGCGTTCAGTCACGGGAAACAGATCCAGGACCTCTACGACTATCCGCTCATCTCGTCTGGCTGTTTCTCGATGTATCGCACCGAATGGCTTGAGCTGCTCGGCGGGTGGTCCACTCGCACGCTCGCCGAGGACATGGATCTGACCTGGACGATATATCGGCTGGGCGGCAAGGTTCGATTCGTGGAAACGGCGGTCTGCGAGCCCATCGAGCCGGACTCCATGCGGATGATGAGCACGCAGCTCAAGCGGTGGTCGCACGGCTTCATCCAGAACGTTCGGGTGCACCACCGAGGTGTTCTGCAACGGTCGATGCTGCGTTCGGTCATCGCCGTATCGTTCTGGGACGGCGTCGTGGCGTCGTTCTTCTACCTGGCGATCCTTCCCGTGCTGGCAATCCTCTACGGGCCTTGGGCACTGGTGGGATATGTGATCGACATGCCTGCCATCGCCGTGCCGGTGCTCTACGCGGCCGCCAAGAGACGTGAGTTCTTCCCCGCGCTGATGAGCCTGCCCGCCTTCTTCGTGCTGCGACTCCTCAACGCCTTCCACATGCTCCGCGCACTCTTCGTCGAGGTCGTGCTTCGTCAGAGCTTCGACGTCTACGAGAAGGGACACTGAATGGCCCCCGGAATCCCAGGCCTGGGTATCGCCAGCGTCTTCTACGTGGCCGCCGCCCTGCTGGCGCCGCTCCGCGAAGTCGTGAGGACTGCACGTGGCGATTCTTCGGCCGCGAGGTGGAAAATTGTACGTCGCCAATTCTCGTTGGCGATCGGAATCCTCGTTTCTCTCGTTCTCCTCTACATCGGCTTCGATGCGCTCATAGCGCGAGGTCTCTCGCCGCCGCCTGTGCCCTTCTCGGTTCCGGGGGGCTACCCGACCTGGGTGTATGCCATCGGGGTGCTCGCCGCCGTGCTGTTCTCGGTCACGATGTCGGCGGCGGCGCTCAGTTGGCATGCCCGGACGACTCGCTCGAACGAAGATTCCGGCTCGATCGTCGACGCGTACCGGGCAACGATCACCCTCATCGAGCGGGTCCCACCGACAGCCGACGGGAGGGCTCGTTACCTCGCGGTCTTACCGCCCCAGGAGGAGCCGAGAGCTGGAGAGGACGACATCGACATCCAGATCGACGTGCGGAACGGCGAGTTCCATCGGTCGGTGCACGGTCCCGGTCATGATGACCGGTGCTTGACCAACACCGACCGATGGAGACCCCAGGATGCCAGGTGCGCCGCTGTCGCTGCCCGAACGCGAGGAGATCAGCGTCGCGCTGATCTAGGACCCGGCGATGCCGTGGACTCAGATCGCCCGGCGGGTGGGTCGCCACCCGACCACGATCAGCCGGGAGGTGACCGCCAACGGGGGCCGCCACCCCTACTTGACCAGGTGGCTACGGACCGGCTTCGTGTTCGTCTTGGGTGGCTGAGCGAAAGGGCGTCAGTTATACGGTCATGGCTATGCGGCTCTGCGGCGCACATCAGCGCTGACCTGCAGCAAGCGGGTTGACGAGACCGAGCCGAATGCCCTCCATTGCGATCTCAACGCGACCGCCGACCCCGAGTTTGTCCTTGATGTGCGCGACGTGCACGCTGGCGGTCTTCTTACTGATGAACAGCTCCGCCGCGATCTCCCCGTCGGATCGGCCGTCCGCGACCAGAGTGAGGACCTCGAGCGCGCAGAGGTCGGGCGTCCAGTAACTTGCCACGGCAACGCCTCGAACCCCAACATCCGCAGCGCCCGCACAATCCGCGGGCCATTCGTCGGCCGCTCAAGCCGCCTAGGGGTCGCGAACCTCGGGGCCGCGTAGAGCATCGAGGAGTGCCTGGACAGCATCGGGGTCGCCATCGCTGCCCACCCCCCGCAGATCCGCCACAGCCTCTCGATACTGGCGCCACAACGCCGCGTTATCGGGTGAGGCGTCCACCGCAGCCGCCAACCCCAACACCACCGTCACCACGGCGTCGTCCACCGGCTCCAGCCGGCCAAGTCGCCGCAGCTCCCGCACCGTCGCCCTCGCCGCCGTTAGCTGCTTACGGAGGGCGGCCATCAGGAATCCCAGTCGCGGAGTGCTCGGAGAGCCGCGAGAAGGGCGGCCATGCATGGGTTCAGCACCGTTCGGGTGGGTTCGACCATCGGCTACCCCCCCGAAATGAGGATCCCAGAGAAAAAACCAAGACGGCAGGGTCTCGCGGTGTCTGGTTCGCGTCCTAAAGAATCGCACCAGAGGGCCAACGAGAGGGCTCCGAACCGATTCTTCTCACCACGAGAGGCCCGGGCAACTCAGCGCACTCGGGTGGCCACCGGCGATGGCGTGGGCCAGCAGATCGGCCAACACCCGGGATTGGGAGGGCCGCAGTACGACCCTGATGCGCCCGTCGTGTCCCGGGTTACCCGGCGGTCAGGTGATTGTGAACCTCGAAGAACGAGACAACGGGTGGGTTGGGGACACCGACCTCGGCCGTGATCGGGCCGATCCGCTCTTCGGCGAACCGGTCGAACGTCTCACGGTCCTCCCAGACGTCCGTTACACGGATCCCATCGTCCGTCTTCGTTACCCAGTGGAACAGGCCACCGGGCGCTCCTGGGCCGCCCGGTGTGAAGCCCATCCGCTTGATCACCTCGTCGTACTGCTCCAACGTTCCGCCCTCGATCTCCAGGACCACTCCAACAGCCATCACGGACCTCCCCGGTCGCGCGTCACGTTCGACCGGACGCTACCGATTTCGCCGGCGCAATGTCGTCCGTCGTCGCACCCGCGGAACCGACCGGCGTGGGGAGCCGCACGGTATTCACCGAGGCCGAGCGACGCGGGAACGCTCGAGGGCGGGTTCCGGCGGCGGCGTATGCTCCCGTCAACGAAGGGAGTCCACCCGATGGCGACCATGAACGAGGATCTGCTTCGATCGTTCTACGAGGCGTTCGACCGGCGGGACATCGACGGCATCCGGGCGATGTGGGGTCTCGGGCGGGCCTGCCGGCCCCTAAAAAATGCCCCGTGGCGGCTACCGGTGGGGTTGTGGCGGGATGGGCCGATGTACGGCTGGCACGCCACCGGGCACGGGTCCGAGGGGCACTTCATCACGGTGCCTGCCTGCCCCAACGGCGACGAGGCGCTGATCCTCAGCAACTCCGGCCCCGGCCCCCGCGACGTAAAGGTTTACATCAACCCAGGCCCGAAGGTCACCGAGCGCGGCACTGACACTGCCATCACCGCCGTGGCCACCTGCGATCCGAACGCCATCCCGCTGCCGGGAAGGAGTGGTCGCCGGTGAAGAAACTCGTCCTACTCATCGCGTTCGCTCTCATCGCGACGGTCCCGCTTGCACAAGCTGCCCCCAGCAACTCCGACTCGATCGCCCGGCCCGTGAAAGTCAAGCTCGCGCTGGTTTATCTGGAGGACTTCTCGGCCTCAGGTCAGCCCACGGGCCCCCCCGGTAGCTACTGGTACTTCGTGAACAGCATCCTTCCGTCGCAGGATACGTGGCAGGAGTTCATTCCGGGAGATGGGTATGCAAGGATTAACGTGGATAGCCTGACCTCCAACGACACGGACACGACCAACCCGTATCAGTTGTTGGGATGGGGCGGAGTCGGCGTGGGGCACCGGATCGCGGTCCGCATGAAGGGCGCGGTCGTCCCTGGGCTCACTGGGTTCATCTTCACCTATCAGGAGGAAAGCTCGACGTTCGACGAGATCGACATCGAGCTCGTTGCAGATGACACCGCAACGGCTCCCAGCGGGCATGCCACGTTACCTCCGTCAGGCTGGACGGACGCCCGGTTCAACTCCTACGGGAACTCAAGCCTCAGCACGTACCTCCCCGAGACCTCGATCAAGCAGCCCCTGGTCAACGCGGACGGCGTGCCGGTTTCGCATATCGATGACGCGTTTCATGTCTACGTCATTGATTGGTACGCCAATCACATCGACTTCTGGGTCGATAGCGTGAAGCAGGCGACCATCACCAGCCCCATCCCAGACTCGGTGTCCGAGGTCCTGATCGGCTTCCGGGATCTCTCCTGGGCGGGCGCGTTCAACTGGTCCGGGACCAAGACCATGACGATCGACTGGATGCAGATCGAGCGCCTCCCAACCTCCGGGTCGGCACCCCCCCCGCCAAGCGGATCGTGAGGTCTTACGCATGAACGCTGACGCCACCCTCGACCAGCTAAGGGTGAACGAGACGCCCTGGACGCCCTGGTCGAGACTGCCGAGACGATCGAGAAAGCTCTTCAAGCCTGGGCCACCGAGGTCCTGACTGCCAACCTGACCGAGGCTATCCGTACTGCCCGAGCCAACCTCGATGCCGGGGCTGACCCGGCCAAGTATACCTACAGCGTCGGTGATGATGTTTGGCTCTCTGATGACGGTGAGCTTGAAGCTTGGGGCCTGGTCGGCAGCTTCGCCGAAGTATTCCTGCCCGAGTCCGATTCGACACCAGCCTAGAAAGGAAAACATCGTGAAAAGGTACGTGACCCGAGGCAGTCTGGTTCTGCTGTTCGTCGTAGCACTGGCCTCACCGGCAGCAGCACACACATGCGGCCACATGTTCCAGGTGTAGTAGGACGAGCTTGTGCCGATCTGAGTCATGGCCTTACTGGGGTGTGGTGTTCCGTGTGCGGGTGGTGCGGTTGCGGCCCTTAGCGGGCCTCTGAGAGGCTCCAGGGTCTCCCAGCGTGGCGATACGGGCCGGATGCGGCGCTTTTTAAGGAGCGCGACCCGATGCCCCAAGATCCTGCCCTCCGCAATATCTCTCCCCGGTGCCGTGAGACCCAAGGGGATGCCACGGATTGGAGAAGCTCTGCCCGATGTGCGGCGAGGCGTTGGTGGGGCGTTGGGGGGTTGGTGCAGTTGGCGTCAAAATGGACTTCCCTGTCGACGCCACCCCAATACTGCGCGTGTAGCGCCGGTTGAAAACTGCGCGGTCCACCACTGCTGACAGTTCGCAACCGAGCCTCAGGTCAGGTCGACCCGAGGAGGAAGGGTGTACGACGTGCAG
>JACDBE010000104.1 GCA_013695075.1 Acidimicrobiia bacterium | reverse complement strand
ACGATCCTCCTCGGACCTTGGCGATCCTGCCAGTCGCAGGGGTGGCGGGGCTCGAACCCACAACCTCCGGTTTTGGAGACCGGCGCTCTGCCAATTAGAGCTACACCCCTCCGGAGCCCAGCCCGGGGCACCGAAGTATATGAGCCGGTCGTCGACAGTGTAGACCTCGCCACGGATAGCCCGGACGGGGGTACCCGCCTGACACGGCGAGGGTGACGACCCAACGCCGCCGCCCCGATTGGACCTGCCAGCATGGGGGCGGTGAACGACTTCGTCACCCCTGGGGGTCTCCGGGTGGAGCCCACCGCCCTGGCCTGGACCGCTTCCCGCAGCGGGGGTCCCGGTGGCCAGCACGCCAACACCTCAGACACGGCGGTGACGGTGACCGTGGAAGTATCCGAAGCCGGTCTGCCGCCTGTGGTGCGGGACCGCATCGTGGCGGCACTGGGGCCAACGGTGACCGCCAGGGCCGCCGACACCCGCTCGCAATGGCGGAACCGCCAGCTCGCCTGGCAGCGGCTGGCCACCCGCCTCGACGCTGCCGCCACCCCACCGCCGCTCCGCCGCCCCACCAAGCCACGCCGTGCCGCCGGCGAAACCCGCCTGGCCGACAAGCGCCGCCGCAGCGAGGTGAAACGCCGCCGCCGATCCGAATGGCAAGCCGACGAGGCCTGAAAGGCGGCCGAGCCTGGATCAGGCGAGGCTCGTCAGGAGGGATCGTCCTCCCTTACCACGGCCGTTGCCGTCACCAGGTCGGTGTCGCCGCGGCGTAGCGCCAGGGTCACGGGAGCCGTGCCGTCGGCGGCGTCGCCACGCACCACCTCGATGCTTGCGGTCTCGCCGGGTGCCAGCGCGGCACGGAACCGCAGCTTCATCTCGGCCAGCGGATCGGTGCGGGTCCCGGTGCCGGCGGCCTGGGCCAGCCACGCCGCCATCAGCAGCCCGTGTACCACGATCCCGTCGAGCCCGGCGGCCCTAGCGGCGTCGTGATCGAAGTGGATGGGGTTGAAGTCACCGGAAGCCGCCGCGTACCGCACCAGATCGAGCCGGCTGGCTCCCCTGGTGGCGCCGTCGGCACCGCCGCGAACCGAACCGGCCCCCACCGGGGGCTCGCCCCGGTCCGGCCCCGGTTCGCCCGCCGGCTCCGAGCCCATGAGGAAGGTGGAGGACGACGACACCAGCGACTCACCGTCGGAGGCCACCTCCACATCGAAGCCGACCAGGCTGACGCCCGCCCGGCTGCGCACCCGGCTCACCATGCCTTCGACGACGACGGCGCTGTCGATGGTGAGGGGACGGTGCCACACGAACCTCTGGTCAGAGTGGACCAGCACTCGGGCCGTATCGGCAACCTCGGGTGATGCGATGAACACCGGCGCCACCACAAACAGCAGGGTGGCGGCGTATCCGGGTGGTGCCGCCGCCCGCCACCGCTCCGGATCGTCGCCGGTGACGTCGACGAAGTCCGCCACCCGCTCGCGGGTGATCCGGGTCGAGAAGGGCCCGAAGTTGCGCCCCACGAGCGCCTCAAGCGACATGACGGCGCAGGCTAGGCGCCGGTGCGCGCCGGGAATGCCTGCCGTCATCCGCGCGGCGCGGTGGGAGACGCCCATTATCGGGCGGCTCGCCCGCTGCGACGTCAGTCGATGACGACGCCGGGGGCGGGGTGGTCGGGATCGAGGAAGCGCACCAGCGCCGCCGCCTCGGCGGTGACTTCCTCTGCCACCGCCGGTGACAGCCCGGAGCCGGGATGGACCACCACCGTGGAGCCCCCGGCAGCGGTGACGTGCTGCCACCAGCCGCCGATCATCCCGTCGATGAGCACCATCCCATAGTGCGCCCCCGGTTTGTCGGGGAGCTCGACACGGAGGTCGTCGGGGATGACCCGGCTGCGGTCGCCGTGAGACAGGAACAGGTTGTCGTAGTCGTACAGGAGCCGCACCGGCGCCTCCACGTCGGGACCCGGTCTGGGGGCATTGGGTAGGTCGAACAGCTCCCGTCCCCGTTCGTCGGCGAAGACAGCCAGCCCGGGTCGCAGCCGGTCGACCACCTCGGCCAGCCGGGTGAGCCCGGACCAGGCCTGGATGTCCATGACCGAGGCCGGCCCGAAGGCGGCCAGGTAGCGCATCACCAGGTCGTCGGGGCGGTCGTCGGTGGACAGCGCTCTGCCCAGCCAGGCCTCGGCCGAGGTGTGCCGCGCCTGGCCGCGGCGCTTCCACAGCCCGCGGGGCGGCACCTGCACCAGCGCCTCCCTGAAGCGCACCGCCATCGCCAACGCCAGCCGGTCCCGGGCGGGCCACACGCCGATCAGGCGCCTGCCCAGCTCGTCGAAGGTCAGGGGCTCCTGGTCGACCATCTCCCGGCCTGCCGCGGCGATGGCGGCGAGGTCGAGGCCGGCCAGTTTGCGGCCGAAGCTCCCCTGCAACATCCGCTCGTGGACCACCTGGAGCACCGGGCGGAAGGCGAGGGCATCGGCTGCGGTGACCAGGTGGATGGTGCCCCGCATCACCGAGATGCGCACCACCTCCCGGCGTTCCAGCAGGTCGGACATCAGGTGGGGATCGAAGTCGGCCAGCCGGCCCCACAGACCGGTGTACCAGGTGGCCGAGGTCTGCGCCTGGAGACCGGCGAGGTGGTGGACGGCCGCCAGGGGGGGCATGGTCGACCGCTCCAGCAGCAACTGTCTGGCCAGCGTCGCCCGATTGAGCGCCCGCCTGTTCAGGATCTCGACCACCAGCGGCGCAGGCTATCAGCGACCGCAGCCGGATCCGGTCAGTCCTCGGGCTCGGGGTTGCCGACGATGTGGGTCACCGGGATGTCGTGGTGCTTGCGGAGCTTGTCCGGCACCCCCCGCTTCAGCCAGCGGGAGGTACCCTCGGGCAGGGTGGACACGATGATCTCGTCGACGCCGTGGCGCAGCAGGACATCTTCTACCGCCAGCGTCGGGTTGGCGTCACCGACCTCACCGCTGACGGTGGCTCCTTCTGCGGTCATCCGGGCCAGGGCACGTTCCAGCTGGGCGGCGGCGATGGCGCGGGCGTTGCCCTCGGTCCAGGTGAGGTGCTCTTTGGGAGGGGTAGCCGGTACCACCAGGTGGAACTCGGCCGGTCCGGCCTCCATCAGACTGCGGACGTGCGCCAACAGCTCATCGCTGGCAAGCGTCTGATTGGCTACCACCAGGTACGTTGGCATGGGCCGTCCCGTGAGGTGGATCCCTTGTCCCCGCTCCCGCCATCCTACCCCCAGCCTCTCCTCCGCAGCCGAAACTTTGAGCACTTTCCATCGCATAGCGATGGAAAGTGCTCAAAGTTTGATCGGCTTGGGCCTATGACGTGCGAGCGGCGTTGGTAGCGATGGCGGTGCGCACGTACTCGGCCATCCCCGGAGCCATGCCCTCGTAGGTCTTGGCGAAGCGGGGGTCGGCGACGTACATCTCACCCAGGTTGGCGTGCATCTCGGGCGAGCACGGGTAGAACCGCTGGTCGATCTGCAGCCGGGCCGCTTCGGCGATGTCCGCCGCCTGGTCGCTGGTGGGGTCGACGCCGCTCGCCATGGCGTCGAGGAAGCGACGGTTGATGGCCTCGCCCTCGGCCTTGATCGCCATCCAGTCCTCCTGGGTGTACGCCGCGGTGCGGCGGGCGCTCTCCCGGTATCCATCCGAGTCGCCCCAGCGCTCCTTGACCTCGCCGTCGAACTGGGTGGGATCGAAGTCACCGAAGACCTCGAACATCTCTTCCTTGGTCAGTCTCATGCCTGTCTCCTCTGCCCGAATTGCCGCCTCGACAGCGGCGATCACCCTCTTCAGTCGTCGTGCCTGGCCGGCGAGTTGGGTGCGCTGTTTGCGCAACGCCGCCACCCGGTCGAAACCGGGGTCGCCCATCGCCGCCCTGATGTCATCGAGCGCCAGACCCAGCTCGCGGTACACCAGCACCTGCTGCAGCCGTTCCAGGTCGGTGTCGTCGTACAGCCGGTAGCCGCTGTCGGAGCGGGCGCTGGGACCCAACAACCCGATCTCGTCATAGTGGTGCAGGGTCCGCACGGTGATCCCCGCCAGCCGGGCCACCTCACCAACGGTGTAGCTATCGAGGGTTCTGTTCGCCATGAGCACCACGGTAGACCATGACGTAACGTGAGGGTCAAGCAGGTTTTCTTAGGACCGAAACGCGCCATTAGCGACGCGCTTGGGTCCTAAGAATCACGTCTCAGCGCGAATCGGTCAGGCCCGCCGGGGTGCCGCCGGGCTGCTCCACTCCGACCCCGGGGTCGCCCTCGGACAGCGGTGAAACCCGACGCAGCAGGCGGGCGGCGGGAATGGCGACGGCGACGGCGATCACGGCGCTGACTGCCGCCGTCACGCGCAGTCCCGAAGTGAACGCCTGACGGGCCACCTCGAGCAGTGCTGCCCCGGTCTCACCCAACGGTTCGGTCGCAGCCCTGGCGGCGCCAAGGGTGTCCAGGGTGGCCTGCGCCACACCATCGGGGATGCCGGCAGGGATGGCGTCCCCCACTCGGGCCCGGTACACGGCGGTGCCGATGCTGCCCAGCAGGGCGATACCGAGGGCACCGCCGAGCTCGGAAGCGGTCTCCGAGATCCCCGAGGCGGACCCGGCCCGCTCCGGGGGCGCCGAACTGACGATCAGCTCCGTGGTGACGTTGAACACCGGCGCCAGCGCCAACGAGATGACCACTGAGGAGGCCACCACCACCCATAGCCCGCCCCACACCCCGACCTGAGCCAGGATGGCCAACCCCACCGCTCCCAGGGTCAAGCCGACACCGAGGACCGCTCCGGGACGGATCCGATGGACGAACCGGGGCGCCGCCGTGGAGCCCACAATGAACGCCGCCGCCCCTGGCAGCGACCACAACCCGGCGGTCAGCGGGGAGAGCTCCAGCACCAGCTGCAGGTACTGGGCGACAAACAGGGCGTAGCCGACGATGACAAAGATGGCGAGCAGGTTGGCGGCCAGCGAAACGTTGAAGGTCCGAACCCGGAACAGGGGCAGGTCGATGAGCGGATCGGCCAGGCTGCGCTGGCGGCGCACGAACAGGGCACCCAGCACCACCCCGGCCAGGATCACCAGCACCGCCGGCCAACTCGGACCGTCCTGGGCGATCTCCTTCAACCCGTAGATCACCGCCAGCATTGCCACCAGCGACATCCCGGCGCTGCGCAGGTCGAGCCGTCCGGCGTCGGGGTCCCGGTATTCGGGGAGCACCCGGGGACCGAGAACCACCAGCAACGCCATCACGGGTAGGGCGAGGAGGAAGACCGAGCCCCACCAGAAGTGCTCCAGCAGCAGTCCGCCGAGCACGGGACCGACGGCGCTACCTGCCGAAAAGGCGGCGATCCACCACCCGATGGCCACCGACCGTTGCTTGGGGTCCTGGAACATGGTGAAGATCAGCGACAGCGTCGAAGGCGCCAGCGTCGCCCCGGCCACCCCCATCAGCGCCCGGCTGGCGATGAGCATGCCGGCGCTGGTGGAAAAGGCGGCGAGGAGTGACACCGCGGCGAAACTGCTCGCGCCGATCATCAGCAGCCGCCGTCGCCCGATGCGGTCGCCGAGAGTCCCCATTGTGATCAGCGAACCGGCCACCACGAAGCCGTAGATGTCGATGATCCACAGCAGCTGGGCGCTGGTCGGCTCGAGGTCGGCGCTGAGCTGGGGCACCGCCAGGTGGAGCACGGTGAGGTCCATGACATACACCAGGCAGGCCAGGGTGAGCACCGACAGCCCGATCCATTCCCGCCGACCCGCCAGCACCGGCAGCGCCTCATCCCTGCGCTCGAGATCCATCACTTGCTCCGTTTCGTTTCCTGTCGACGCTACGACGGCTGGGCGGTGGGAAACTCGTCGCCCCCCCGTCGGTGAAACTTTGAGCGTCCAACCTCGCTGTGCGGGGTGAGTCGCTCAAGGTTGCCCCGATGACGAAGGAGCCGCCCCCTGAGGGGCGGCTCCTTCTCCATGCGATGTCCCGCCGGGTGTGGTGTCAGCGGGTCTCGCGATGGGGAGTGTGCACCCGACACCAGCGACAGTACTTCTTCAGCTCCAGCCGCTCCCGGGTGTTCGCCTTGCTCTTGGTGGTGACGTAGTTGCGTCGCTTGCACTTCTCGCAGGCGAGGGTGATGGGCGGGCGCTTGTCGCTGGCCATTGGTAGTTCCCGGTCCTCGGCGCTACTTGTTGATCTTGATGACCCGGCCGGCGCCGACGGTGCGACCACCCTCACGGATGGCGAACCGCAGACCCTCGTCCATGGCGATGGGGTTGATCAGCTCCACCTTCATCTCGGTGTTGTCACCAGGCATCACCATCTCGGTGCCCTCGGGCAGCTTCACCGAACCGGTGACGTCCGTGGTGCGGAAGTAGAACTGGGGCCGGTAGCCGTCGAAGAACGGGTTCTGCCTGCCCCCCTCCTCCTTGGTGAGGATGTACACCTGAGCATCGAAGTCGGTGTGCGGGGTGATTGACCCCGGAGCGGCCACCACCTGGCCCCGCTCCACCTCTTCCTTGCCGACACCACGCAGCAGCAGGCCGACGTTGTCGCCGGCACGGCCCTCGTCGAGCAGCTTGCGGAACATCTCCACCCCGGTGACCGTGGTCTTCTTGACGGGGCGGATGCCGATGATCTCCACCTCGGTGCCGGTGGTGAGCTTGCCCTGCTCCACCCGCCCGGTGACCACGGTGCCCCGCCCCGTGATCGAGAACACGTCCTCGATCGGCATCAGGAACGGCTTGTCGGTCTCCCGCGGCGGCTCCTCGATGTACTCGTCGACGGCGGCCATCAGCTCCATCACCTGGTCGCCGCCGGCGGCGTCGCCGTCGAGCGCCTTGAGCGCCGAGCCCCGGATCACCGGAACGTCGTCGCCGGGATACTCGTACTCGCTGAGCAGGTCGCGCACCTCGAGCTCCACCAGGTCGAGCAGCTCCTCGTCATCGACCATGTCCACCTTGTTGAGGAACACCACGATCTTGGGCACATTCACCTGGCGGGCCAGCACCACGTGCTCCCGGGTCTGCGGCATTGGGCCGTCGGCGGCGGACACCACCAGGATGGCGCCGTCCACCTGGGCGGCGCCGGTGATCATGTTCTTGACGTAGTCGGCGTGGCCCGGCATGTCGACGTGGGCGTAGTGACGGTTGGCGGTCTCGTACTCGACATGGGCGATGGCGATGGTGATGCCGCGCTCGCGCTCCTCCGGTGCCTTGTCGATCTGGTCGAAGGCGGTGAACTTCGTGGAACCGCCTACTCGCTCGGCGAGCACCTTGGTGATGGCGGCCGTCAGCGTCGTCTTGCCGTGGTCGATGTGACCCATCGTCCCCACGTTGACGTGCGGCTTGGTCCTCTGGAACTTCTCCTTGCCCATGCCTTATGCTCCTGTTCGCAGCGTTCGTCGCTGTCCGATTGTGTTGTTGTTCTGCGTGCGTAGCGGCGGGCGGACTTGAACCGCCGACCTCTCGATTATGAGTCGAGCGCTCTTACCGACTGAGCTACGCCGCCGCGGTGCGCGGCCGAGCGCGCTGGCCCTCTCCGGCGACCGCCGCCGCCATGAGCGGGTAGCGGCGAGAGGATAGCAAGGCGATCGACGCCGGTCGCCAGAGCCCCCTCCGGGATTTGAACCCGGGACCCCTTCCTTACCATGGAAGTGCTCTGCCACTGAGCTAAGGGGGCGCTGCTCACCTGAACGGCGCCGAAGGATAGGGCACTTCCATGGCACCA
>JACDBE010000085.1 GCA_013695075.1 Acidimicrobiia bacterium | reverse complement strand
GCCTGGAGGTGATTGGTGGAGCCCTCGATGTCGGTGAACAGAAAGGTGACGGTCCCCGTTGGCAGACTCGGGAGCGGCGTCCGCACCATCGGCCGAGACTACCGGGGAGATACTGGTCTGATGTCCGATGCACCGTCCGCCATGTTGCGGGTGCGGCGGATGACCGGGCGGAGTCCCCCTGGCCGGGCGCGCCGGGACGGGCCCCAGTCATCGGCTGCCAGGGGTCGGAGGGCTATCCTCGGCGGGGTCCCCGGCCGCCGCGGAGCGCAGCCCTGTCGTCGAACGGATCGCCCGTGCACACCGAGATCATCATCGCCGGCTTCCACCGCAGTGGGACCTCGATGGTGACCCAGTTGCTCCACGCCGCCGGGTTGTTTGTGGGCGACGACCTGCTGGGGGCGATGCCGTCCAACCCCTACGGGCATTTCGAGGACACCGAGGTCGTCGCCATTCACGAGCGGATCCTGGCGGACAACAGCGTCAACTGGCAGGTGGGGCACCCGCTGATCCTTCGGGTCTCACCCAATCGGTGGTCGGAGGCGGCCCGATTCGTCAGCGCGCGGCGCCTGGCTCACGGCACCTGGGCCTTCAAGGACCCGAGGGTGTGCCTGTTCCTCCCGGTGTGGAAGCACCTGCTGCCTGCGGCCAAGCTGCTCGTGGTGTTCCGGTCGGCGGTGGATGCCGCCTATTCCCTGGAACGGCGCCACTCGTCGCAATACCTTGCCGGCGAGGGATCGGAGCACAACCATCTCCGCTTCTGGCGCGAGCCCGACCTGGCGCTGCGCATGTGGCTGGAACACAATCGGGGGCTGCTGCGGTTCGCCGACCACTACCCCGATGACGCCATCGCCGTCTCGTTCGACACCGTGTCCTCCGGGTTCCCGCTGGTGGACCTGCTCAACGAACGTTGGCACCTGGCGCTCGACCCAATCCCCAGCCACCGGCTGTTCGACCCGTCGGCGACCAGCTCGCGCACCTACCCGATGACGGTGTCCGACCCAAACCTCATCGACGCCGCCATGGAGTCGTGGCAGCGGCTGATCGAGCTGGAGCGGCGGACCGCCCTGGCATGGGAGCCCCGCCGTGCGGCGTGAGCACTTCGTCCCCGAGCCGGCCCGGGCCAACCTGCGTATGGAGAACGACCTGCTCAAGTACGAGGTGCTCTACCTGCGCCGGAGGGTGGCAGCCCTCCAGACCGAGCTGGCAGAGCGGCCGGAGCCGGTGCCGGAGCCAGAGGTGGTGGTGGTGCCGGCGGAACCCTCCCCCAGACTGATCGCAGCCGAAAAGGACCTGATGTGGCTGCTGCGCCGGCTTGACGCCCCCCCGCTGGGGTGGGTGGCGCGCAGGAGATCCGGGTTCCGCAACCTGCGCCACCGCTGGATCGAAGGGGCCGAGTGAGCACCCTGATCACCGTGGAGACCCCGGTGGGAGTCTTCGTGGCGCCCCTGGGTGACCTGATAACCGGCCAGCTCATCCGCCACGGAGCCCACGCCGGAGCCGAACTGGGCCTGCTGGGAACAGTGCTCGGCAAGGGGGACATCGTGATCGACATCGGCGCTCACATCGGCACCTTCGCCGTGCCCCTGGCCCGGGTGGTCGGGGTCGACGGCATCGTGGTGTGCTTCGAGCCGTGGCCGGCCTCGTACGACCTGCTCGACCTCAACGTCGAGCTCAACGGGCTGGGCAGGATCGTCGTCACTCGCCGCATCGCCATGGGGGATCGCCCGGGGAGGTTCCGGGTGGCTGCCGTCGACGAGGAGAACACCGGTGCCGCTCACCTCGAGGCCGATGACGACGGACCGGTAGCGGCGGTGACCCTCGATGGGTGGATGAGCCGCAACCCATGGCTCGACCGGCTCGACCTGCTCAAGATCGACACCGAGGGTATGGAGCTGGCGGTTCTCACCGGCGCCGCCGCCACCCTGGAGGAACACTCGCCGATGGTGTACGCCGAGATCGCCGAGGAGCAGCTGGGCCGCGCCGGTGCCACCTCGGCCCAGATCGAATCCGTGCTCCGCGATCGGGGCTACCGGCTGTTCCGCAACGTGGGCGAGCGGCACGGCTGGGATTCGCAGTTTCGCCTGGTGGAGATTCCTTCGCTCTCCGCCGAGGAGCTGTTCGACGTGCTGGCGGTGCCCGACGCCCACCTTCATCGGGTCGCCCCGCTGGTTGCGGCGTGACGGCGACCCTGGCCCCGCCAGACACGACACCGGCCCCGGTGGTGTTCGCCCCCACGGTGGCGCTCGACGGCCCGGGGGCGGCGGTGGTCACCGAGGCCCTCCCCCGGGCCATCCGCTCGGTGGAGCCTTCGCAATGGGTGATCGTCGAACCGGTCTCGTTCCCCTTCGAGTCGATGACCGAGCGCCAATGGGATGCCCCCATTGCCGTGATCCTTCCCGATTGGTTCGGCCCCGAGGCGTTGATCGCCGTGCTCGGCGAGCCCCTGCTGTCCCGGTTGACCCCGTTCGACGTGGTGGTGTCTTCACCGGGGATGTGGGCGGCGGTGCGACCCCGGTTCGCCCTTGCCGAGACCCAGTGGCGGCGACCTCACGGGACCACCGACGGCACCGTACGCAGCCTGGTGAAGGCGGCGCAGCGGGGCGACCGGGTGGCCGATCAGCTGGGCGACAGCGAGATCATCGACGACGGGCCCCGGCTCGTCTCCAAATGGGACGCCAGGACCCGGCACGCCAAGGGCAGGTACCGCGCCGACGCGGCGGTGTTGCTGCCGGTGGTGGCGGCCAGGTTGGCGGCGATCCCCCCGGGCAGCACCGGGGCCGCCGTCGAATTCACCGACGGGATCCACGGCTTCATCACCCCGCTGGCACGGTCAGGGGCGGCCCTTACCGTTGCTCGCTCCGACCACGCCGTGGTGACGCAGACCCGACTTGCATACCCGGACCTTGTCGTTTGCGGCATCGCCGCCGGCGGCTCGGTGGTGCTGCCCCCCGAGCACGCCGATGTCGCCGTCGGCATCGTGGAGCAGCCCTACGACACCACCGCCACCTTCCTGGCGGGTGTGTGGCGAGCCCTGCGAATTGGTGGCACCCTGATGGCGGTGATGCGGGGAGACACCGGCGGTTGGACCGTGCCCGATCTGTCGGCGCTGGTGCTCGACGCCTCCACCGGGCATGCCATCCTCGACGACGTGGTGGTGGTGCCGGACCCCGGCTCGGGGCGGGCCACCTCCGGGGTGTTCACCTACTCCAAGGTGGGGACACCGGCGACATGGTGAACCGCACGGTGGTAGTCCTCGCCAACGACGTCACCCCGGGTCTGGGGCTTCCCACCGCCGCTCCGGGGCTGCGCGCCTTCGGTCTCGCCGAGGGGTTGGCGGCGCATGGCTGCGATGTGGTCACCGTCGTTCCCAAGCCGCTGCTCGATCAGCTGTGGACCAACCCGGCCCTACCCCCGCCGCTGCGCCCCGGGGTCATCGCCATGGCCCCCCAGGAACTGGCCCCATACCTCGCCACCCGGGAACCGGCAACGGTGGTGATGACCAACAGCAACCAGGTGAAGAACCTGAGACGGTCGCCGGGCCTGCGCTACGTGTTCGACTTCTTCGCCCCCAAGATGCTGGAGCTGGCCTACCAGTACGGGGAGGACCATCCCCACCAGCAGCTGCTCCAGCTGCGGGAGCGCAAGATCGCCGCCCTCGAGCTGGCCGACGCCATCGCCATCAACGGCGCCAAGAAGCTGGGCTACGTGCTGGCCTGGGTGCTGCAGACCAGCCACGACGCCCGGCGGCTACCCATCGACGTGGTCAACATGGCGGTCCCCGGGGTAGAGCGCAATGGGCGCGGCGACGGTCCGCTGCGGTTCGCCATTGCCGGCTATCTGCAGGGGTGGAGCATCCCGGGGCGGTGGCTAAAGGTGGTGGGAGACCACATCGCTGCCAACGCGGACACCCGGCTCGACATCCTGCTAGAGACGCATTGGGGGCAGACCCGGGGACGGTTTGCGGTGCCGTTGATCGATGAGCTGCTGGCCCTGCCCAACGTGACCTCGCAGCCGGTGATGCGCTTCGCCGAGTTCCAGACCTTCATGGCGGGCGTCGATGTCGCCCTCGACCTGTTCTCCCGGAGCCTGGAGCGGGAGTACGCCATGGTGACCCGCACGGTGGTGGCCCTTGCCTGCGGGGTTCCCGTCATCCACCCCCCCTTCACCGAGGTGGCGCCGCTCATCGAGGCGTACGACGCCGGCTGGCTCCACGCCGCCGAGGACGTGGCTTCGCTGCCCCAGCTGCTCGGTTCGATCACGCCGCAGCGGGCGGCGGAGAAGGCGGGCAACGCCCGCAGGCTGTGGCGTGAGGTGTTCGAGCCGCGCCGGGCTACCGAGCCGCTGGTGAGCCTCATCGACGCTGCCTGGAGTCGATCGTGACCCGGCGCATGATCTTCCTCACCCCGACGTTCCGCCCGGTGGGTGGCGTGGTGAAGATCTTCGACTACGTCACGCACGCCCGGTCGCTCGGCTTCGCCGTCGACATCCACTGCCCCGAGACGTTCCACCCCGGGCTCCCCCTGTTCGCCAACGACCGGTTCGCCGCCCTGGTGGAAGACCCCATGACCGCGATGGTGCCAGGGTTCCGCTTCGGGCTGGGGGACGGTGACTACTGCTTCTTTTCGTGGCCGCCCCATTTCGACCATGTGGGACCGGTCATCGGCCCGTGGCACGACCCCAGGCAGGCGATCCTGATCATCCAGAATGTGCGCTGGGCCAACCCCGGCTTCGTGGGCGGACGGGCGGTGCGGGTGCTGGGGATGCCAATGGCCAGGATTGCGGTCACCCACCAGGTGGCCGGCGCCATCGACGGGCTGGTGGAAACGACGATGCCTACCCGGGTCATCGTCGAGGGACACGACTGGCCGTTCTTCTCCCGGGCGCGTTCGGGGGGGCTGGAGCGGCCGGTGCGGGTGGGCTACACCACCTGGAAGTCAGCGGTGGGGATCGCCGTCGAGAAGGCGCTGGACAACGGGGCCGCCTACCAGTTCCGGTCGATCCGTGAAACGGCGGCGTGGCCGGAGATACGTGACCTGTACCACTGGTGCGACGTGTTCCTGGGTTGCCCCGGCCCCGAGGAGGGCTTCTACCTGCCCGGGCTGGAGGCCATGGCCGCGGGGTGCCTGGTGGTGATGCCCGACGTCGGCGGCAACCGGGCGTACGCCGACTTCGGGGTCAACTGCGTCGAGGTGCCCCTCGACGACGTTGCCGCCTACGTGGCCGCCATCCGGTGGTTGAGCGGTGAGCAGCCGTGGGACATCGACAAGATGCGTGACGCCGGGTACGCCGTGCTGGAGAACCACCGGTTGGACCGGGAACGCTCAGAGTTTGGCCGGTTCGTTTCCGAGCTCGACGGTGACATCGGGATCGGGCCCACCTGAGTGCGGCCGGGTCTCCCCGGCGCCAGATCCCTGCCGGGCGTCCCGTGCTGCCCTGGCCCATCCGAACGCCAGCGCCCACAACCCCAGCACCAGCAGCCACAGCATCCTGCCGCCATACCGGGCTGCGGAGTAGGCGGTGGTTCCCACCACGAAGGCGTGGACCACATAGAGC
>JACDBE010000077.1 GCA_013695075.1 Acidimicrobiia bacterium | reverse complement strand
TCGCCTCCAGCCCCGACCCGACGACAACGGTGAGCACGCCGTTACGCAGCGCCACCGGCCGGCACCGGGTGCTCCATGGCCCGGCCACGGCACCCCAGTCCCGCCGCAGCCGGACGATGGTGGCCACTTCGACCGGTGCCACGCTGGCCAGCACGGCGTCGATGAGATCGCCCACCCGCGCCGGTGGGTCGTGATCCTGGCGGTCTCGGTTGCTCATATCTCTCCTCTACTTCGGCTCGGAAACACGTGCGTGTTTCCGAGCCGAGCTGCGCCTCGCCCTACGGGCTCGGCTCCGGGCCGTGACGAGCGGCCTGCGGTCGCCCTCCTTGCTCCAGCCCAAGTGGTGGTCGCCCCGGCGCGGTCACGACACCGTGGCGGCGACCACCTCCCAGCTCCGCCCGACCACGTGCTGCTCATCATGCCGGGTGGTAGTGACAAGAACCTGACCCTGGGGCAACAGTTCCATCACAGCGGCAGTACGCAGGACATCCAGCTCGGAGAACACGTCGTCGAGCAGCAGGATGGGGGCGTGGCCATGGTGCTCGGCAAGCATCCGGTACGACGCCAGCCGCAACCCGACCGCCACCGAACGCTGCTCACCCTGGCTGGCCTCGGTACGCAACGGCCGACCTGCCAGGGCGAGCCGCACCTCGTCGCGGTGTGGGCCCACGGTGGTGGTGCGTTGCTCCAACTCCCGGCGGCGTCGCTCGATCAACGCCCCGGCCAGCCGCTCGGCGGCATCACCTGTATCGAAGGACACTGCATCGACGACGTCCCGGCGGTCGCCCCAGGCGGGGTCGAGCCCGACCGCAAGCGTCGCCGTCCCCCCCGCCACCTTGTCGTGGGCTGCACCAAGCACCGGGGCCAGTCGGTCGATCAGCTCCACCCGTTCCGCCCACAGGGTGCTCGCCATGGCCACCAGCCGCTCGTCCCACACCTGTAGCGCTACCAGGTCGACGGCGGGGCCGTCCTGGCGCAGCAGGGCGTTGCGCTGTCGCAGCACCGCCTCGTACTCGCCGACGGTGGCTCCATAGCCTGGTGACAGCCTCGACCCCAGGTCGTCGAGGAAGCCCCGTCTTATCGACCCGGATCCCTTCACCAGCTCCAGGTCGTCGGGGAGGAACGCCACCACCGGGAACTGCGCAGCCACCGTCGCCAGCCGAGGTGGGCGCTTGCCGTTGACCAGCACCCGTCGCCGGCCCCGGCGCGGGATCTCCACCTCGACCCGGGACTCCCCGGCCGCCTTGGCGAAGCCGCCCCGGATGACCGCTCGGTCGGTCCCGACGCCGACCAGACCCTCGTCGCCGGTGCCTCGAAAAGACCGGATCGCCGACAGGTAGCCGATCGCCTCCAAGATGCTGGTCTTACCGGCCCCGTTGGATCCCACCAGGACGTTGACTCCTGGGTCGGGCTGCCAGCTCAGGGTGGTGTAGTTACGCCACCCATCGAGCTCCAACCAGGTGAGCCACATCCGGGTCCGCGGTCAGACACGCACCGGCATCAGCAGGTACCGGAAGCCCTCTTCGTCGGTACCGGTGACCAGACCGGGCTTCACCGGGTCGGTGGCATGGATCACCACATCGTCCCCCACCACCGCCGCCACCCCATCGGTCAGGTACCGCACGTTGAAGGCGATGGTCATGTCCTCGCCCTGGAAATCCCCCTCGATGTGCTCGGTCTCCTCACCAACCTCTTGCCGCGTGATGCTCAACTCCACCCCACCCTGGTGCAGGTTGAGCCGCACCGGGATGTGATCTTCGGCGACCAGCGACGCCCGTCCCACCGCGTCCAGCAGCGCCTCGCGGGGCACGGTGAGCCGGTTGGGAAACGACCCGAAGAAGTGCCGGTAGGGAGGGAAGGCGCCCTCAATGACCCGCACCGTCATCGAACCCCGCTCCGACCCGAAGGTGGCCTCGCGCTCGCCCAGATCGACCGTGATCTTGGAGTCCCCGATGGTCCGGGACACCTCTTTGAGCGCCCGGTTCGGCACTAGCGTGGTAGGGAAGTTCTCCGCACCTGCCAGGTCCCGCACCGCCAACCGGTACCCGTCGGTCGCCACCAGACGGCTGCCCTCTTCATCGGCTTCGAACAGCACGCCGGTAAGCGTCGGCCGGGCGTCATCACCCGATGCCGCCACCCCCACCTGGTTGAGGGCCCGGGTAAGCAGGTCCCCATCCATGGTGATTCCACCCGAGGTAGCCTTGGGGGCGGTTGCCGGGTAGTCGTCGACGTTCAACTCCCGCAGCCGGAACCGTGGCCCGTTGCCGGTGATCTCCACCTGACCCCCCGCCGAAGACATTGCAACTGCCCCGGCGGGTAGCTTGCGCACCGCCTCGGCGACCAGTTTCGCCGGGACCAGAGTGCGCCCCTCCTCCAAGGCCTCGACCTGGAGCGAGGTGCGAATGGTGATCTCGCCGTCGGTCCCGGTCACCCGCAGCCGACCGCCCTCAACCTCGCACAGGACTCCCTGCAGGATCGGGAGAGGCGAGCGATTGCTGACCGCCCGCGCCGCCCGGCCGAGGACATCGGCCAGGTCGTCTCGCTCAGCTCGGATACGCACGTCGACGTTCTTCCTACTCAGTTATCAAAGAACAGTAGTGGTAGTCGTAGGGGGTGTGGATTGGGGACAAGTGCCCGGCACCGTTGCCAAACCGCCACTTTTCACCCCATCCCGATGAGGACAGAAGTGGGGTTGTTCCCACCGCCGGTAAGCGGGGGTGACGTATCTGGGGACAGAATGCCCAGAAGCGGTCAGGATGTCCTCAGGTCTTTGCACAGGCCGGTGACTTCGTCGAGGACCGCCTTGTCACTCTGCATCTGGCTCTTCACCCGGTCCACGGCGTGGATCACGGTGGTGTGGTCCCGCCCGCCGAACGCCGCCCCGATCTTGGGCAGCGACAGGTTGGTGAGCTCCCGGCACAGGTACATGGCGATCTGGCGCTTGGCGGCTAGCGGCTGTTTGCGGCTGGGGCCGGTGAGATCGACCAGCGGTAGGCCGTACCGGGCGGCGACCCGGTCCATCACCAGCCCCGGGGTGATTTGGCGGCATTCGCCGTCGGTCAGGTATTGGAGGACCTCCTGGGCGAGCTCGAGGTTGATCCTCTCGTTGTTGACCGAGGCGTAGGCGGTGACCCTGGTAAGAGCTCCTTCCAGCTCCCGTACATTGTCCAGCACTCGCTCGGCGATGAACCGCAGCACGTCCTCGGGGACCGGCCGGGAGGCGTGCTCGGCGTTCTTGCGCAGGATCGCCAGCCGGGTCTCCACTTCGGGGGGTTGGATGTCCGTGATCAGACCCCACTCGAACCGGCTCCGTAGCCGGTCCTCGATGGTGGAGAGGCCCTTTGGTGTGCGGTCGGCGCTGATCACCAGCTGCTTGCCCATGGCGTACAGGCTGTTGAAGGTGTGGAAGAACTCCTGGAGGATCTGTTCCTTGCCCTCGAGGAACTGGACGTCGTCCACCAACAACACGTCGACCTTGCGGTACCGGTCTTGAAACTCGGCGGTCTGCTTGCGCCTGATCCCGTTGATGAACTCGTTGAGGAACTGCTCGGAGCTGACATATCGGATCACGGAAGCCGGGGCGATCTCACGGCGCTGGTGGCCGACGGCGTGTAGCAGATGGGTCTTGCCCAACCCGGCAGGACCGTAGATGAACAACGGGTTGTACTGCGACCCCACCTGTTCCCCCACCGCCATGGCGGCGGCGCAGGCGAACCGGTTGGACTGACCCACCACGAAGTTGTCGAAGGTGTACCGGGGCACCAGGCGGGCCTCGAGATCGTACACCGGGGCCGGGAGGGCCGGGGCGACGACGAAAGAATGCGCCGGTGCGTGGTTGGCCACCCCAGACGGAGTTGGCGCCGGGGTGGGGTCGGCGTCGTGGTACAGGCCGAGCTCGACGGAGATGTCGGGACCGAAGGCGGCGCGGGCCGCTTCCTCGACGCAGTCGATCAGACGCGAGGACACCCACCGCCGGTGGAAGTCGCTGGGGGCATCGATGTGAAGTGTGTTGCCTTCCTGGCGATCGCGAAGCGACTTGAGCCAGGTGTTCCAGTCGAGAGGGGAAACCCCTCGCCGGAGCAACTCCCTGAAATCGCCGCGCGGCGGCAATGGTGGTGACTGCAGTTCCACGGCGGTCCTCTCGATCGACGTTCCATCTATCCACAAAGGTGTCCACACCATGTGGAAAAGCCGGAGTCGGCTGGTACCAACGGGCAGCCGACTCTTGACCCACCGGGGGAAGATGCGGGACCCGGCCCGCCGGCGACGGGCGAGTGTAGGAACCGGGTCGGCGGGGCTTCAACAGCGGTAAAACCTGCGGTGGAGGCTGTGTCGCGGCGTCCGCCGCGTCGGAAAAGCCTTGTGTTGCAAGGAATCGAGCACCTCAGCGACGACACCTGGGTCGCCCGCGGGTGGCCAGTGCCCCCAGACGGCGTTGGTCTATCTTTCGCGTCCGCTGCCGAGTTTTCGCGTGACACCGGCAATGCCTTGGGTTATGGGAAGTGGCGGCGGGTGCAGTCCAACGAGGGTCTGAGGGCCGGTAGCGGCTTTGACAAACGCACCGGGTCACCCATACTCTCGCGCCCCGAACCGAGACTTCCTTCTCCCGGGTCACCTGCTCATGAAACGTACCTACCAGCCAAACGTGCGCCGTCGCAAGCGCAAGCACGGCTTCCGCGTCCGCATGCGGACGCGGAACGGGCGCGCCATCCTCAAGCGCCGGCGGGACAAGGGTCGGCAACGGGTCAGCGCCTAGCTGTCTTGGGGTCGGCATACCGGTCTGTGCGAGGTCGTCGGTCGTTCTCCACCATCTTCCAGGAGGGTGAACGAAGAAGGCATGGCGACGTGGTCGTCATCGTCGCTCCGGGGCAACCGGGCCCGCCCCAGGTGGGTTTTGTCGCCGGGCGGAAGGTGGGCAACGCGGTTCGTCGTAACCGGGCGAAACGCCGGTTGCGAGCCGCCGTCGAGCGGGTTCCGCTCGCCGAGGACACGGCCTATGTCGTGATCGGTGGGCCACAGGTACCCGACATCGACTTCGAGCGGTTGATGGACTGGGTGACGGCGGTGATGGGAGGCGGCAGCGGTGAGTGAGCCAGGAGAAAACCCAGGAGCAATGCGGCGGGTGGCCGTCGGCCTCGTACGACTGTATCAACGCTGGATATCGCCGATCACCGGTGTACGTTGTCGGTATGCCCCGACTTGCTCCTCGTATGCGATCGTGGCCATCGACCGCCGCGGATTGCTTGCGGGCAGCTGGTTGGCGATGCGGCGGGTGGCGCGTTGCCATCCGTTCCATCCGGGAGGCTTCGACCCCGTCCCCGGCATCCCGGTTCATCGGGCGGTCCGGCCGTGAATCCTTTCACCGCTCTCGTCGACGGGCTGGGGTGGATCCTCACCTTCTTCTACGACATCATTCCCAACTATGGCATTGCGATCGTCCTGCTGACACTTCTGGTCAGCTTTGCACTGTTCCCGTTGACCCTCAAGCAGACCCGGTCGATGAAGGCGATGCAGGAGATTCAACCCGAGGTCAAGCGTATCCAGAAGGAGTACAAGGACAACCGGGAGGAGATGCAAAAGCAGGTCATGGCGCTCTACCAGGAGCGGGGCGTGAATCCAGCCGCCGGCTGCCTTCCTCTGTTGCTGCAGATGCCCATCTGGTTCGCCCTCTTCAACGTGCTCCGGGTGGGCCCGGAGTTTGTCGACGGGGCGGCCACCGGGAACCTGACAGGGACCGCCATCACCGAGGGGTCGCGCCTGGGACAGGCGCTGCTCAGGGGAGACGCCGACTTCCTGGGGATGCACCTGTTGGAGACACCCGGTCAGGCGTTCGCCGCGACCGGGATTCCCGATGCCCTTCCCTACATCGTGTTGGTGCTGGTGGTCATCGTGGCTGGGTACTACCAGACCCGGCAAACCAGCAAGCGGGCCGCTGCCTCCGGCCAGGCCCAGAACCAACCGGCGGGAATGCAGACGGCGATGAAGATCATGCCGATCGCCTTCGGGGTGTTCTCCTGGAACTTCCCGGCCGGGCTGGTCGTCTACTTCGCCACCTCGAACCTGTTCCGGATCGGTCAGCAGGCGGTGATCTTCGGACTGGACGAACGGCATTCCGCCGCCGCCGCATCAGCCAAAGCCACCAGGTCGATCGCCTCGGTGACCCCGTTGACCGAGCCTTCGGGTGAAAGCCCGTCGCCGCCCCGCAAGCAGGCGGCAAACACCAGCAAGAAGCGTAAACAGCGCAGGAGGAAGTAGCCCATGGAATGGGTGGAAGCGTCCGGTACCACGGTGGCCATCGCCGTAGAGGCGGCCATGGCCGAACTGGGGATCTCGGATCCGGAGCAGGCAATGATCGAGGTCCTACAGGAACCCAAGCCTGGTGTCCTCTTTTGGGGCAAGCAGCAGGCAATCGTCAAGGTGAGCAGAATGCCGGCCGAGAAGACCGGCGGCAGGCGTCGCGGCCGGGGCGGCCGCTCAGAAGAAGGTGGTCACCAAGGCCAGGCAGATCGGCGTCGCGATGGGCGGGCGAGGGGCGAGCCGGCGCGTGATCGGTCGACACGGCGCGGTGACCGACGCTCCGGGGATCGGCCGCAAGGTGACGGCGGTCGAGGGGAACAGGGCGGCCGCTCCCTCCGCCCATCGAGTGGGGAGCGAAACCGGCGCGACGAGCAACGAACGGTTCGCCAAGATGGAGACGGCCGCAGCGAGCGCAAGGAGTACACGGCGATGGACGGACCCCAGCTAGACGAAGCGACCGTTGCCGAACAGGCGACCGTTGCAGAGGACTTCATCAAGGGAGTGCTCGCCGCCTTCGGGCTCGAGGGCACCGTCTCGACTCGCGTCGAAGACGACACGGTTTACCTCGACGTATCCGGGGAACAGACCGAAGCCCTGGTCGGGGGCAAGGGAGCGGTGATGCAGGCCCTGCTTGAGGTGAGCCGCACCGTGGTACAGCGCTCCACGTCCTCGGCACCAAGGATGCGCCTCGATATCAACGGATACGCCGAACGTCGCCGCCAGGCACTGCGCATCTACACGATCAAGCTGGCAGAGCGGGTGCTCGCCGACGGTGGCGAGGTGATGCTGGAACCGATGAATGCCGCCGACCGCAAGGTCGTGCATGACACCGTCGCTGAGATCGACGGGATCAGGTCCTTCTCCGAGGGAGAGGACCCCGACCGTGCCGTTGTGATCGCCCCGTCCGGTTGACCAGCGCAACCCAGAATCGACCCGGTGTACCGTTTCACGTGAAACATCCTCCCGGCAGCTGGCGGCGATAGGTCGGTGGCTGGGCACAACCTGGAGTCCGTCGCAGCTGGCCGGATTCGCCCGCTATGCCGATTGGCTGATCACCGAGGGGGTCGCCATAGGTGGGATCGGTCCCGCCGAGGCGGACAGGATCTGGGATCGGCACATCGCAGACTCGTTGGCATTCGGTTACGATCTGGCGTCGGGAACCAGGGTGCTCGATGTTGGCAGTGGTGTCGGGCTCCCGGGAATCCCACTTGCGATTGGGTTTCCCGAATCCAGCGTGACGCTGCTGGAGCGGTCTTTGCGACGGGTCGATGCCCTCCGCCGGGTACTGCGGATGTTGGCCGTGCCCGCCGAGGTGGTCGCCACCGACTTCCGGCACCACCACGACCGGTATGACCGGTTGGTGATGCGGGCCGTCCTCTCCCCCGATCGCATCGCTGAGCTACGACATCTCGTAACCCCAGGTGGGGAGATCATTGTCGCACTGGGGCGATCCCCGGAGCATCCCAATCCGCCCATGCCTGGGTCCGGATCGGTCGTTCGCGTCGACGACGGGGTTCTTGACGGAGGGGCCTGGCTGCTTAGGATGTCGGTGGAGTGCTCACCGCCGCCATGACCCCCTCGCCGGAACGCCGTGCCACCATCGTCGCTCTTGCCAATCAGAAGGGCGGTGTGGGAAAGTCGACGACCACGATCAACCTCGGAGCCGGGCTGGCCATCCAGGGTGAGCGGGTCCTGTTGGTCGACATCGATCCGCAGGCGAACACCACCTCGGGGTTGGGGATCGACCGGAGCCGGCTCACCATGACGATATACAACGTTCTGGTAGACAATGCACCAGTTGAGGACGTGATCGAACCGACGACGATCCGCGACCTGTTCGTTGTTCCCGCCAACATCGAGCTGGCTGGAGCGGAGATCGAGCTGGTCAGCATGCTTGCCCGGGAGAACCGGCTACGCAACGCCCTCGACAAGATTCGTTCCGAGTTCGACATCATGCTGATCGACTGTCCGCCCTCCCTGGGATTGCTCAGCATCAACGGGCTGACGGCGGCCGACGAGGTGCTGATCCCCATCCAATGCGAGTACTACGCCCTGGAAGGGGTCAGCCTGCTGATGCGCAACATCGGCCTGGTGCGCCAGCAGCTCAACCCTCAGCTTGACGTGGAGGGCATGGTATTGACGATGTTCGATGGCCGTACCACCTTGTCTGCCGACGTGGTACGGCAGGTGCGGGAGCATTTCGGCGACACCACCTACCGCACCGTGGTGCCGCGCACCGTCCGGCTCAGCGAGGCACCGTCGTACGGCGAACCGATCGAGGCGTTCGATCCGATGTCTCGGGGGGCGATTGCATATCGGGAACTGGCGAGAGAGTTCAGGAGGCGGCATGATCGAGCGTAGAACGGGTCTGGGCCGTGGTCTGGGGGCGCTGATCCCGGCGGCGGGGCCGGAGTTGGGGTTACGGACGATCGCCCTGCACCGCATCGAGACCAACCCGCAGCAGCCGCGAGCCCACTTCGACGACGATGGCCTCGGGGCCCTGGCGGCGTCGATCGGCGCCGTGGGTCTGTTACAGCCGATCGTGGTTCGAAGTCTTGGCGACGGCCGCTATCAGCTCATCGCCGGCGAGCGCCGCTGGCGGGCCGCCCGTCTCGCCGGATTGGTGGAAGTTCCCGCCATCGTCCGTGACACCTCCGAGGCAAGCGCCAGCCTCACCGAGGCGCTGATCGAGAACTTGCAGCGAGAGGATCTGGGGCCCCTCGACGAGGCGGCGGCGTTCCGGCAGCTGATCGACGACTTTGGGCTAACCCACGACCAGGTGGCGGATGCAGTGGGGCGCAGCCGCAGCGCGGTGACCAACACGGTGCGGTTGCTGCAGCTCCCCGGCGAGCTCCTGCGGATGGTAGGGCAAGGAAGTCTCGGCGCCGGCCACGCCCGGGCGCTGCTCGGGTTGGACGACGTGGCCTACGCCACCCATATCGGCAATCGGGCCGCAGAGGAAGGCTGGTCGGTTCGGCAGGTGGAGGATGCGGTGCGCATCAGGACCCGGCCGTCGCCGGCCGAACCCGCCAAGCGGGCCAGGATACGACCGGCCGCCATCCTCGAGCTTGAAGAGAGGCTCACCGAGCGGCTGGGTACCCGGGTGGACATCGATCACGGTAGCGGCGGCGGCAAGTTGGTCATCCGCTATCGCTCGCTGGACGATCTGGAGCGAATCTACCGCGATCTGTTCAGCTGATCGGCTGCTGAACCGACCGACCCGTCCTGCTGAACCGCTCCGGCCGATGTCGGCGGTCAGGCTCGAGCGCCGGCGGTGGCCAGCAGATCGCGGATGCCGGCTGCTGCCGCCTTGCCCACCGACGCATGCATGGGGGAGGTGGCCACGATGATCGCCGGTGGTCGGGTGTCCTGGAGCATCGGCACCGATCGGCCCGACGAGGGCAGCCCGACGGCGCTGGCCACCGCTGAGGCGATCTTCTCGCCGGCCGCCGAATGGCTGTGGGCCGAGGCGAAGAAGAACACCGCCGCCACGCCGTCACGGGGGTGGGCAAAGGAGACAACGAAGTCGGCGCTCGTCCGGTTGGCGCGCTGGGCCCGGATGCTCTCGGCGGGGGCGGTGTCGGCGCTGCGAGAGAAGACGGGATGGCCACCGAGGCCCTGGATGACGGCGGCAAACTCCACGGCGGCCTCCCAGCAGGCTGCCGACTCGTCCTCGGAGCGGCAGAAGGCATCGACGTACACTCGCCGTCCCGCCAGATGGCTGGGCAGCGACGCCAGCCATTGCCGCTCCCGCACCGTCTCCCGGCCGTCCTTGCTGGTGGCGCGGGCCATCAGATCCAGTTCCGAGACCACGGCCAGCCCGGCAATCCCGTCCTCGGCCATCCTCCGATTCGCCTGGAAGTCGAGCAGTGCCCGCAGCGTGTCGGCATCAAAACAGCCGTCCACCTTGCCGGCATCGAAGCCAAGGGCGTTGAGCCTGCGCTGCAGCTCGGAGACATCGTCGCCGCGCATCGTCGGCACCCGGTGGTACAGCATGCGAGCGCCCAGGCTGTACCCGGCATCTACCAGAGTTCTCCAGGTGTCGGCTCCCACCGCGCCGTCGGGGGCCAGCCCGCGGTCCCGTTGGAAGGCGACCACCGCCCGGTGCGTGGCTGCCCCGAAGGAGGCGGCCCGGTCACCATCGAGGTCGTGGCCGAGGGCGGCCAAGCGCTCCTGGATGTCGCGCACGGCTTCGCCCTCGTCACCGAGCCGATAGAGCCTCACCGGTCCATCGTCTCACATCGCAATGGTCAGCGGAGATACTCGCCGAGCTCCGCCAGCAGCTGGGACTTGGAGCGGGCACCCACCAACCGCTTGGCCTCCCGGCCATCCTTGAAGACGATCAGGGTGGGGATGCTCATCACCCCGTGGTCCATGGCGATCTGCTGGTTCTCGTCCACGTTGAGCTTGGCCACACCGAGGGCGGCGGCGTGTTCACCTGCCAGCTCCTCGAGTGGGCCGTTCATGGCGCGGCACGGGCCACACCACTCGGCCCAGAAGTCCACCAGGACCGGGGTGTCCCCGGCGATGATCGTGGAGAAGTTGTCGCCATCGGCGACCACGGTGTTCTTAGCCATGGATTTCGGCCCGGAGGCCCCACCCCCTCGGTAGGTCTGTTGGTGTCTGGAGTCTGGCGATATGCACCGGGTTCAACAAGATCGAGCCGGGTTCATTCCACGGCTGTAGCCGGCGAGTGGTGTTGCTCCTCCAGCCAGCGTTCAGCATCGATGGCGGCCTCACAGCCCATCCCGGCGGCGGTGACCGCTTGGCGATACACCCGGTCGACCACGTCGCCGGCGGCGAAGACGCCGTCGACGTTGGTGTGGGTGGAGCCGGGGGGAGTGACCAGGTAACCATGGTCGTCCATGTCGAGGTGCCCGGCGTACACCGTCGTGTTGGGGACGTGCCCGATGGCCACGAACACCCCGTCGCAGGCCAGCTCGGCGGTCGCGTCGGTGAGCACGTTGCGTACCATGACCCCGGTGACCGAGCCGTCGCCGAAGATCTCCTCGACAACGGTGTCCCACATCACCTCGATGCGGTCGTGCTCGAGTACCCGGTTGGCCATGATCTTGGAGGCGCGGAATTCGTTGCGGCGGTGGACGACCGTCACCGATGAGGCGAACTTGGTGAGGAACAGGGCCTCCTCCATGGCAGTATCGCCCCCGCCGACCACCACCAGCTTCTTGTCCCTGAAGAAGAACCCGTCGCAGGTGGCGCATGCCGATACCCCGTGACCGCGCAGCGTCTCTTCACCGGGGATTCCCAGCCAACGGGCCGAAGCCCCGGTGGCGACGATGACAGTCTCGGCACGGAAGTGGTCGTCACCCACCCAGAGTTGGAAGGGCCTGGAGGAGAAATCGACCTTGGTGACATCGGCGGCGATGATGCGGGTCCCGAAACGCTCCGCCTGCTTGCGGAATTGTTCCATCAACTCGGGGCCCATGATCCCGTCGGGAAAGCCTGGGTAGTTCTCCACGTCGGTGGTGATCATCAGCTGGCCCCCCCGTTCGAAGCCCTCGATCATCATCGGTGACAGGTCGGCGCGGGCGGCGTACACGGCTGCGGTGAGCCCAGCCGGCCCTGACCCGACGATTACCACCCGCTCGACATCGCTGCCGGGTGCGGTGTCAGCCACGTGTGTCCTCTCCAGCCGGGGGGCGCTTTGGTAGCCGGCGTGTCCACAACAACATTCCCGCCGCCAGGAATATGCCTCCCAGGATCAGGTAGGCAGGTTCGGTGCCGACCAGGTTGGCGAGGAATCGAAACAGGCCGATCATGAGGAACACCATGATCAGGATTCCCAGCATCGCCGCCACCAACCCCACCGCCACCCAGGTCACCCACCCCCTCACCCGGTCGATGGTGAGTGATCGGATCCGAGTGGCGACGGTCTCCAGCAGATCGGCGATCTTGGCGGGGTAATCGTCCATGGCCGGTCAGCTTAGAGAAGGCGCGCCGCCTAGACCTGTTGGGGGGAGGTCCCCGGACCGGTCAGGGGACCTCCTCGATGACGGTGCAGGCCACCGGATCGTGCAACAGGATGCGGACCGTCCCATCGGTGGCGGCGTTGACAGTGACGACGGCGGTGCCCAGGTCCTCGATCTCGATGGATCCCAGCACCACCGACTCGACGGGTTCGCCCAGGTACACCGACGCCGTCCCCATGCAGTCCTGCTCCGAAGACACCTCACCGAAGGCGTCGGCGTCGCTACCTATCTCGTCGAGCGACGACGCCAGCAGCGACTCGGTGTCCACCCCGGTCAAACCAAGTTGGTCGACCAGGTCGGCCTCCACCTGGTCAGCGAGCTCGGTGAGATCGGCGATCGACATTGCCACCGCCTCCGCGTCACCGGAGGTGTCCCCGGACGCAGCCGGCGTGGTGCTGGCTTCATTCAGCTGGAACGTCTCCGGCTGGGATGAGGTCCCGGATGCCGGCGAGGCCGCCGTGTTGCGTTGTCCGTCGGAGTCCTCGGCGGCGTCCCCGGCGAAGGTGGCGGCCGCTTCGGGAACACCGTCGGCAGCGTCATCGCCGCCGCTGAAGGAACGGATGACGGTGCCACCCACCACCAGCGCCAGGAACACGGCGGCGGCGGTGGTCAACGGGGCCCAGTTGAGGCGGCGTCGGTTGGGGGCGGCAACGGTGCGGCGCTGGCGTACCGGTACCGCGGTGGGGTGTCCCAGCTGCTGGCGGATGGCCCGATGCAGCCGCATCGACTCCAACTCGGTGATACGGGCGTCAGCGGCAACGGCGAGCCCGGCCAGGGCGTCACCGGCGCGGCGCTGGGCGTCGAGATCGGCGGCGCACCGCGGGCAGGCGGCGATCTCGGCGGCGGCCGTCGCCCCGGCGTCGCCGGTCAGTGTCCCGTCGGCGAGCGCCATGATCACATCGGGGTCGTGGTGGTGGGGGATCATGTCTCCGTTGGATGGTGGGGGGGTGGTCTCAGGTTCCCGAGCTGGTCAGCCAGCTGGCGCCGCCCCCGGAACACCCGGGACTTGACGGTGCCCACCGGCACTTCGAGGACCTGGGCGGCGGTCTCCAGCGAAAGCCCCTGCACATCGACCAGCACCACCGCCGCCCGGAAGTCGTCGGACAGGGTGGCCAGCGCCCGTTCGACGTCGGGGCGAAGCTCGACGGACTCCAACGCCTCCACCGCCTTGGGGTCGGGTTGGTCGTGGTGGTCGGGCAGCTGATCGGTGGCCCGCCGCTGCCGGCGCCTCAGGTGGTCGTAGCAGACGTTGACCGTTACCCGGTACAGCCATGTGCTGAACGCCGCCTCGGCCCGGTACCGGTCCGCCTTGCGCAGCAGCGTGACGAAGGTGTCCTGGGTAGCGTCGAGCGCCGCGTCACGCGAGCGCAGCATCCGCAGGCAGATCCCGAACACGCGGTCCTGGTGAAGGCGGACCAGTTGGTCGAAGGCGGTCATGTCGCCGGCGACGTAGCGCTCGATGAGGGCGATGTCGGTGGCGGCGTCGGTCATCGGGGCCGATTGTGGTCGCCCTTGGCACCCAAGTCACACCACGGCCGGTGACCTGGCCAGTCACCTGGTGAATCTGACGTCGCCGATCTCCCCGACGTGGATGCCGTCGCCGACGTCGGGCAACGAGGTCAGCCACAGCAGCCACACCCCCTCCTGGCGACTGGGCAGCTGGATGGTGACCGGCGCTGCCCCCAACGTCCCGGTGGCCACCATGTCCCAGCCGACGATGTCGTCGGGGATTGCCGCAGCCCAGCCCACCTCGTAGGAAATGCCGCTGGCCCCGATCATGGTCACCGCCGCCGGTTCGCCGGCCGGAATGAACACCACTCCGACACCGGGTTTGAGCGACGTCAACGGGCTGAAGTACCGCTCGGTACGCCAGGCCGTGGTGCGGTCGCCGTCGTGGATCAGCGGAATACTTGATTCGTTTTCGGCGGCGTTGTCACCGAACGGGTCGTAGGAGCGGGCGGTCACGGGGATCGTTTCCGGCGGTTCGATGGCCGGTGGGGGAGCGGCGGTGCCGTCGGCGGCCGGTCGGTCGACGACCTCCTGCGGCGTTGCCGGGAACAGGAAGGGCGAATCCGGGTCGACGTCCACGGTGAGACCGAGGGCGCCGAACACCATGGCGGCGGCCACCAGGACCCCGGCGGGGATAAGCCACCGCCACGACCAGGCCCCGTCGCCGGCGGTGTCGGTGTGGAAGGGGGCTGCCCGCATGGCCGCCGCCAGGTGGGCGGCGTCGAGAGCCCCCGCCTCGGCGGCGGCGAGGGCATCGTCGACACTGCGGGGCAGACCTTCGACCAGCTGGGAGGGGCGCAGCTCGGTGGCCGTCGACCCGGTGAGCGCCTGGCGCAGGGTGGTCGCCAGCGCCCTGGTGTCGTCGGCCGGGGAGGATCCCGCGGGTTGGCGGCCGTAGGCGCCCAGCTTGGCCGGATGCGCCGCCGAGAACTGTACGGCACCGCTGTCGATGGCACCGTGGACGGTGCCGGAGGCATGCAGCGCCGCCAGGCCCTCGGCCAACCCGGCGGCATTGGGGAGAAACTCCTGTACCGGCAGAGTGTCACCGGCTTCGAGCCGGTCGGCGATGGACACGCCGCCGTTCCACTCCACGACGGCATAGGTGGCTTCACCGGCGGAGACCTCGTAGACCTTGGCCAGATGGTTGTGACTTACCCGGGCGGCGTTGCGCACCGCCGCCGTGTAGCGCTCCTGACGCCGATCCGTGGATGACGGGTCAAGCGATCGGATGAGTACCGGCCGATCGAGGGCGGTGTCGGTGGCCAGCCACTCCTCGACATCACCGTCGCGGCCCAGCCTCACCTGGGTCTGGTAGCGCGGGGGAAGCTTGGGAGCCACACACCTCCTCGCCGGCGAGGTTACCGCCGCCGTCTTTGTTTGGCTTGGTGTGCCTGGCTACCGGCGGGGTCAGCCGTCAGAGCGGAGCAGCGCCAAGGGGTCCGGGAGGCGGACGAATCCTTCAGACTCGTAGAGGGCGATTGCCGGTTCGTTGTCGAACTGGGTGTTGAGCAGCATCACTTGGGCACCGCCCGCCCGCGCCTTGCGGGCCGACACCCGCACCAACGATCGGCCCATGCCCTGGCCCTGCCAATCGGGATGGACCGCCACCCGCTGTAGGTAGCTGATGGCGTTGCCGAAGCCGACGACGGCGAATCCGGCGGACCGCCCGCAGCCGTCACGGATGACGAGGATGCTCGAGGTACCGGTGGCCTCGATGGCTTCGGTGAGCCCGCGACGGTCGAAGCGCCAGAACCCGGTGAATGCGGCGGTGTCGATGGCGAGCAGCTCGTCGATGTCGGCGTCCTCGACCTCGACGACCAGGTGATCGGGGGGTCGCACCGGTCGATCGAGGCTGCGTCGCATCAGCGCCAGGTCGATGAACGGTTCGTACCCGGCCTCGCGCCAGGTGGCCAGCGAGTTGGACGGCAGCGGGGGTGACACCACCGAATCGGCACCGAGTCCCCGCAGCCGCTCGGTGCACGCCCCCAGGAACGCCGAACCACCCCGCACCAGCCGCAGTGTTGCCTCGGGGGTGTCGCCGTTCCATGGACGGGCATCGGCGCGGTACCAACCCCGGCGGAAGGAAACGGGTCCCGGCCAGTCGCCGCGGTGGACGATGCGGAAGGCGCTGTCGGCAACCGCCATTGGCTGTGGTCTCCCTTTTGCACCTTGGGAGGTCGCCAACAGGGCGCACCTCCCAAGGCCGTTGCTTCCGGCTCTTCGGCTGACGCCTCATCGCGGTGCGATTGCAGGCCCCTGGCCCCAACCGCCAGAGCTGCGCTGACAGCGCAGCTCCTTCGGCGCCGTTATCGAAACCCTACCCGCTCCCGGCGGGCTTCCATCACGGTGGCCACGGTCGCCGGGATCGCGGGCCAGCATGCCAGCATGGTGGGGATGCGCGTCGCCCTGGTCAGCCACGAGGCCTCGATGGGGCACGACACCGGCTATGGACATCCCGAGCGACCCGCCCGGGTGCCGGCGGTGCTGGCGGGGGTGCGCACCGCTGGGCACCCGGTGGTGGAGCTGGCCGCCGCCGCCGCCTCGGTGGAGACGCTGGCCCTGGTCCACAGTGCGACTTACGTCGAGACCCTGCACCGGTTCTGCGCCGGTGGTGGAGGACACCTCGATCCCGATACGGTTGCCGGCGAGGCGTCGTGGGAGGCAGCATTGCGATCGGCCGGGGCGGGGCTTACCGCCATCGAAGCCCTCGAGGAGGGAGCCGCCGACCTCGGGTTCGTGGCGATGCGCCCGCCTGGCCACCACGCCCTGGTGAGCCGGGCCATGGGGTTCTGCCTGTTCAACAATGTCGCCGTCGCCGCCCGCTGGCTCACCGGCAGGGGACACCGCGTGGCCATCTTCGACTGGGACGTCCATCACGGCAACGGCACCCAGGAGCTGTTCTTCGAGGATGCATCGGTGCTGTACCTGTCGATGCACGAGTTCCCCGCCTACCCGGGGACGGGTTGGTATACCGAGGTCGGGTCCGGGGCCGGCACGGGGTTCACCATCAACGTGCCCTGGCCCACCGGCACGACGGGCGCCAGCTATCGGCACATGACCGACACCGTGCTGGTCCCGGTGCTGCGCAGCTTCCGCCCCGACTGGTTGCTGGTGTCCGCCGGCTACGACGCCCACCGCGCCGATCCTCTCGCCGGTATCGCCCTGGTGGCGGAGGACTACCGCTTCATGGCGGGCCGGTTGGCGACGGTGGTCCCCGCCGGACGGGCCGTGGTGCTCCTCGAGGGCGGCTACGACCTGGACGCCCTGCGCACGTCGGCGGCGGCCACCGTCAACGGCTTCGCCACCGGTCCCGGTGACGAGGAGACGCCGCCGCCGGCGCCGGGCGTTGCCGGGGCCATGACTGCCGCAGTTACCGGCACCACCGCCCGCTCGTGGGACCTGTGAGCCGGTATACCCTCCCCGACCGATGCCGACCTTCCATTGCGAGCGGTGCGGCCGCGCCTTTTCGTTGCCGCAGACCACCTTGGACCGGTACCCGGGATGGCAGCCGCGTTGGTGCCGCGCCTGCCGGTCGCCGGCCGGTGGGGCACCGGCCGTGGCGCCATCCAGAGGCGCGGCGACACCGGGAGACGTGGTACCGGGTGATGGTG
>JACDBE010000062.1 GCA_013695075.1 Acidimicrobiia bacterium | reverse complement strand
ATCACGACCAGCCCGACGATGGGCAGCCAGGTGATGACGGTGAGGATTCCCATGGCTGTCGCCTCGATTCCGGATCGTGGGGGCTAGGTCTGCGCCAGCGTCTTGGGCGCCGTCCTCGTCGCGAACTCGTGGTGGGAGTCGGCGGTCAGCCGCTCGTCGCCCACCCGCACGACCGTGCCGCCGTCGGCGGTGTAGTTGACCTCGAAGTCATAGAGGCGCTCCATGACCGTGGGGTCGACGTAGTGGACGCCGGCGAAGTCCAGCGCGACCGTCTTGCCCGGCGGCAGGCCGTCGAGCTTGGAGCGCAGCGGGATGAAGTTGTGAAACCCCAGGGCCTTGCGGAGTTGGATCGTGATCTGCTCGCCCTGCTCGGTGACGGCCACCGCCGGCTTGAACAGGTTGCCCACCGAGGTGCCCTTCACCAGTGCCCAGATCAGGCCCAGGATGATCCCGGTCGCCACCCCGATGAGCAGGTCGGTGAGCAGCACGGTGAAGGCGGTGACGAACATGAGCACGAAGTCCACCTTGCCGACATGGAGCGCGTGGCGGAAGTCGTTGGGGTGAGCGAGCTTGAAGCCGACGACGAGCAGGATGCCGGCCAGGGCGGCCAGGGGGATGAGCTCGAGCAGACCGGGTGCGGCGAGGACGAACACCAACAGGAAGAGCCCGTGGAAGAAGTTCGACCACCGCGTCCGGGCCCCGTTCAAGATGTTGGCCTTGCTCCGCACTACCTCGGCGATCATCGGGATGCCTCCCACGGCGCTGGACACCATGTTGCCGACGCCCTTGCCGAGCAACTCGCGGTTCATGTCCGACCGGCGCTTCCAGGGATCAAGCTTGTCGACGGCCTCCGCGGTGAGCAGAGACTCGAGGCTGGCGACGAAGAGGTACAGGAAGATCCACTTGATGGCCGGGCCCGACAATACCTCCGAGAAGTTCGGCGAGATGAACCCGTCCAGAAGCCCGCCGCCGAGGTCGACGCGCGAGCTGCGCTGGTCATCTCCCTCGCCGACCAAGATGTCGCCGGCCCCGTTGATGGTGGCGATGACGGTACCGACGACGACCGCCACCAACGGGGCGGGCACGATCTTGCCCAGCGCTCCGGTCATGGGCCAGAACACCATGACGAGCACGGCGGCCAGCCCGACGAGGGCGATCTCGGGAACCAGGTTCTGGAAGCTGGGCGGGATCTCGGTGAGGATGTGGAACCCGTGGGCACCAGGGTTCAGCCGGCCGAGGGCGACGTGGATCTGACTGGCCATGATGATGAGGCCGATGCCTGCAAGCATCCCGTGGATGACCGACAGCGGGAAGAACCCGGTCATCTTGCCCGCCTTGGCGAAACTGAGCAGGACCTGGAGCCCGCCCGTGACGACACCGACGGCGAGCGCCGTCTCGTAGCCGAGCTCGGTGACGGCGCCGGCGACGATGACGATCATTCCAGCCGCGGGTCCGTTGATGGTCACGTGGGAACCCGAGAGCAGGCAGGCGAGCGTCCCGGCGATGATGCCGGAGATCACGCCGGCGATCGCCGGGGCGCCGGAGGCCAGCGCGATGGCGAGGCACAGCGGCAGCGCGATCAGAAAGAGGATGAAGCCGGAGACGACATCGGTCTTGCCGTTCTCGACGAGCCCAGGCAGCCAGTCCTTCGGCGGAACAGGGCGACCCTGCTCCGCCGGCGCGGCTGGGATCTGTGGACCAGCGGTCATCGCGTTGCCTCCTCCTCGGGTGAGCGCCACGCCTCGGGGTGCGGCTGTGCTTCCTCCGCTCAGCGAAGGATGCATGAATCTTTGATGAAAAGCAAGCTATTTTTCATGCCTGCTTCATGAGCGTCGCACCGCCGTCGCGCATGGCAGACTGTGCGTCCCCCGGCACCGAAGGAGGTGTGGATGCGGGTGCTCGTCGTGGAGGACGAGGACAAGATGCGCGCCGCGCTGCAGCGCGGCTTGCGCGCAGCGGGCTACGCCGTCGACGGGGTCACGGACGGGGAAGCGGGCCTCGCCAGGGCGGTAGCGGGCGACTACGACGCCCTCGTGCTCGACATCGTGCTGCCCGGTATGGACGGCTTCGACGTGTGCCGAGCGTTGCGTCGCGCCGAGGTCTGGACTCCGGTGCTGCTGTTGACCGCGCTCGGGGACGTCGAGGACCGCATCACCGGCCTGGACGCAGGGGCCGACGACTACCTCACCAAGCCGTTCGCCTTCGAGGAGCTGTTGTCGCGGTTGCGGGCGCTCATCCGCCGTGGCCGCCCGCCACGTCCAACCGCCCTGTCGTGCGGCCCGCTCACGCTGGATCCCGCCACCCGCGTTGTGACCTGGGCGGGGGCGACCATCGACCTGTCCAGCCGCGAGTTCGCCCTGCTCGAATACCTGATGCATCATGCCGGTGAGGTCGTCCAGCGCGCCACGATCCGCCGCCATGTCTGGGGTGCCCAGGCCGACGAGGAGTCGTCCAACATCATCGACGCCTACGTGAAGAACCTGCGCGACAAGATCGACCGGCGCTTCGATGTCGACGTGATCGAGACGGTTAGGGGCGTCGGCTACCGGCTGCGCCACCAAACCGCCGAGTGAGCTCGTAATGAGCGCATGGCTGCGCGCACTGCCAACCAGCGTGCGCCTCGCCGCCATGACCAGCTTGGCCTTCCTCCTGCTCATGGTGCTGGTGGGCGCGGTCGTCTACCGCGAGTTCCGCGCCAGTCTGCGCGACACCATCGACCAGGGGCTGGTCGA
The DNA here is from genome assembly GCA_013695075.1 of Acidimicrobiia bacterium. Lineage (GTDB taxonomy): Bacteria > Actinomycetota > Acidimicrobiia > Spongiisociales > UBA5794 > JACDBE01. The sequence continues at coordinate 777 of JACDBE010000062.1, read as the reverse complement.
TGTCGCCGTCGTCCAGGCCAGGGCGGTCGAGGGCGCCGCCGGCGGCACCGGACTCGACGGAGACCTGCTCTCCGACCTGGAACCCGACCCTGACAGCGGCCTGACGCCGAGCGAGCTGGAGGCTCAGATCCTGGCGGGGGACGGCACGGTGCTCCACGCCACGCCAGGTCTGGAGGGGATGGAGGGGCTCGTGGCGGGCGGGCGCCTGGTGCGGGTGGCTGCAGGCGTGGCCGTGTTTGGCGATGCCGACATCAATGGCGAGCCACTCCGGTTCGTCGGTACCACGGTGGCCGACGGGTCGGGCCGCATCGTCGCCGTCACCACACCGATCACCGCCCTGGCCGACGCCGAGCGCCTACTGCTGGCCGTGTTCGGACCCGTCGCCCTGGCCGGCAGCGCCTTCGCCGGGCTCGCCGGTGCTTGGATCAGCCGCCGCGGACTGGCGCCGCTGGTGCGCATGGCCGCGGAGGCGGATGGCATCGGCGCCTATGACCTGTCCCAGCGCCTCCCGGTGCCGGCCCGCCGCGACGAGATCCGCAGGCTCGGATCCACCCTCAACCGCATGCTCGAGCGGCTTGAAGCCGCGGTGCAGCGAGAGCGTGACTTCACCTCCGAGGCCAGCCACGAGCTGCGCACCCCGCTGGGCATCCTGCGCGCCGAAGTCGAGTTGGCGCGTGCCGCGGCCGCGGAGCCGGTCGCCCGGGAGGGCCTGGACAGCGCGCTGGAGGAGATCGACCGCCTAACCGCCGTGGTCGAAGACCTGCTGCTGTTGGCCCG